>JANLQZ010000330.1:0-8093 GCA_031368125.1 Betaproteobacteria bacterium | reverse complement strand
GGACAACACCGCCTTTTATGAGCACTCCCTGTCGCTGTGGCGCGGCCTGTCCGAGGACCTCAACTACAACGTGATGTTCTCGCCGCGCGGCTACCTGTATGCCGCCTGCTCGCAGGCTTCGCTGGACGGCTGGGTGCGCCGTGCCAACATCATGCGGCTCAATGGCATACGAGCCGAGATCCTCACGCGCGACGAGATGATGAAGGAAGCGCCGTACCTCGATTACTCCGACCAGGCGCGCTTCATGATCTACGGCGGTGCGTTGTTGCCCGACGCAGGTACTGCGCGCCACGACGCGGTGGCCTGGGGTTATGCCCGCGCCGCCGACCAGCTGGGGGTGGACATCATTCAGAACTGCGAAGTGCTCGACTACCAGTGGGCGGGGGAGCGCATCGTGGGGGTCAAGACCTCGGTCGGCGATATCGGTGCCGGCAAGGTGGCGGTGGCCGTGGCCGGCCACACCTCGGTAATGGCGCAGAAGGCCGGGCTGCGGCTGCCGATCGAGAGCCACATACTGCAGGCCTTCGTGAGCGAGTCGATCAAGCCGGTGGTGCACCACGTGGTGGTCTGGTCGGCGACCTATTTCTACGTGTCGCAGTCGGACAAGGGCGGCCTGGTGTTCGGCGGCCATATCGACCGCTACAACAGTTATGCCCAGCGTGGCAACCTGGCCAATGTGGCCGAGACCACGCAGGGGCTGGTCAGCCTGATCCCTTTCACGGCGCGCCTTCGGCTGTTGCGCAACTGGGGCGGCATCATGGACATGACACCCGACGGCAGCCCGATCATCACCACCACGCCGGTGCCGGGCCTGTACCTCAATGGCGGCTGGTGTTACGGCGGCTTCAAGGCCACACCGGCATCCGGCTGGTGTTTTGCCCACACCATCGCCAATGATCAGCCACACGAATACAACGCCGGCTTCACGATGGACCGCTTCGCAAAAGGCCGGTATATCGACGAGGCCGGAACCGGCCCCTACAACCATCTGCAGTAAGGGCGCCACAGACCATGTTGAGAATCCATTGCCCCTGGTGCGGTGAACGCGACCACGAGGAGTTCAGTTATTTTGGCGACGCCACCAAGACCTATCCGCCGCTGGATGCGAAGTTCCATGACGAATGGGTGGAGGCGGTCTTCATGCGCGACAACCCCAAAGGCATGCACACCGAATTCTGGCAACACACCCTGGCCTGCCGGCGCTGGCTGGTGGTGCAGCGCCACACCGTGACGCATGACATCGTGGCCGTGATGCCGGCGCGGGAAAGGCCGCTGAAATGAGCACCGCGCCGGGCCGCCCCCAGGCAAGCTCGCAGCCCGGCTCGCAGAGCGAAGGTATACCAGTGGGCGCCGCAGTACCGGCCCAGGGCCCGTTTCGCGCCCCGCAAGGCGGGCGCATCACACGCGACCGCGCACTCTCGATCAGTCTCGACGGCAAGGTCCTGGCGGGTTTTTCCGGCGACACGGTCGCCGCGACGCTGCTGTCGCACGGCCTGCATCTGGTTGCCCGGTCGTTCAAGTACCACCGTCCGCGCGGCATCATGGCGGCCGGCATCGAAGAACCCAATGCACTGCTGACCGTGGGCTCGGGCAATACCCAGGAGCCCAACATCGCCGCCACCGTGCTGGAGTGCCACGACGGCCTGCAGGTAACCACGCAGAACGCCTGGCCGTCGGTGCGCTTCGACCTGATGGCGATCAACTCGTTGTTGTCGCCGGTTTTTGTTGCCGGCTTCTATTACAAGACCTTCATGGGGCCGACCCGCAAGGCGTGGATGTTCTACGAGCATTTCATCCGCAAGGCGGCCGGCCTGGGCGTGGCGTCACAGGCGCCCGATCCGGACCGGTACGACTGGCACCATGGGTTCACCGACGTGCTGGTCGTGGGTTCCGGCCCGGCCGGATTGACCGCGGCGCTCGGTGCGGCGCGCGCCGGCCTGGATGTGACGCTGGTGGAGCAGGATTTCGAGGCCGGTGGCGCGTTGCTGTCGCATCCGGTGGGCAGTGAGGCTGCCCAGTGGCTGGCGCGCATGTTGCAGGACCTGGCGGATACCGGCCGAGTGCTGCTGCTGCTGCGCTCGACCGCGTTCGGGCTGTACGACGGCAACACGGTCGGCGTCGTCGAGCGCAGTGCACCCGGCCTGGCCGATGCAGCGCGTGGTGTGCCGCGCCAGCGGCTGCACGTGGTGCGCGCCGCCAACATCGTCATGGCCTGCGGCGCCATCGAGCGGCCGCTGGTGTTTGCCGGCAACGACCGTCCCGGCGTCATGCTGGCGGCCTCGGTCGGGACCTACGTCAACCGTTATGCGGTGGTGCCTGGCCGCCATGCCGTGTTTGCCACCAACAACGATGCCACGTACGCCGATGCCGTGGCGCTGGCCGGCGCTGGCGCCAAGGTCGTTCTGGCGGATGCGCGCAGCCAGGTGAGCGCGGGGTTGCTGGCGCAAGCGCGCGCGGCCGGCGTGGACGTGCGGCAGGCCAGCACGGTGACGCAGGCGCGTGGTGCGCACCGGGTTCGGCAGTGCACGATTGCGCCCTTCGATATCGGCAGCGGGCGTGTCACCGGCGTCGGCGAAGTCATGCAGGTCGACCTGGTCGCGATGTCCGGCGGCTGGACACCGACCGTGCATTTGAGTTCGCACCGCGGCATCAAACCGGTCTACGAAGCGCGGTTGGCGAGTTTCGTGCCGGGCGGCTTCGACCGCCGGCATTTCGGCGCCGGCAGCATGCTGGGTACCCAGAGCCTGGATGGCGCGGTGCAAAGCGGCTGGGCGGCGGCGGCAGCCGCGGCATCGGCCAGTGGCAAGAACCTGCCTGGCGTGTGTCCCGCCGCACCGGCGGCCGATGCGGGTTGCATGGCGTTTGTACCGATGGCCCCGGTCGTTTCGGGCAAACCGGTGGACAAGTCCTTTGTCGACTTCCAGAGTGACGTGTCGGTGGACGATATCGAACTGGCGCACCTCGAGGGTTATGTGTCGGTCGAGCACCTCAAGCGTTACACCACGCTGGGCATGGGTACCGACCAGGGCAAGACGTCCAACCTCAATGCGCTGGCCATCATGGCCGGCAAGCGCGGGCTGGACATCCAGGGCGTCGGCACCACCACCTTCCGCCCGCCCTATTCGCCGGTGACGATCGGCACCCTGGCCGGGCGGTGCGTCGGTGCGCATCTGGCGGCGGTGCGGCGCACGGCGATGCACGACTGGCATGTTGCCAACGGGGCAGTGATGATGGAGGCCGGTGCCTGGAAACGGCCGTTGTGGTACCGCACGTCCGGCGCCAACCTGTCCGAGGCCTACCAGGCCGAGATGGCGTTCGTGCGCGAGCAGGTGGGCATCGCCGATGTGTCGACCCTGGGCAAGATCGACGTGCAGGGGCCGGATGCGGCCGAGTTCCTGAACCGCGTCTACGTCAACGGTTTCGCCAAGCTGCCGGTCGGCAAGGCGCGTTACGGCTTCATGCTGCGCGAAGATGGCATCGTGATGGACGACGGCACCACCAGCCGCCTGGGCGAGACCGAGTTCTTCATGACCACCACCACCGCGCAGGCCGCGAAGGTGATGGGCCACCTGGAGTTCCTGCTGCAGGTGGTGTGGCCGGAGCTGCGGGTGACCGTGGTCTCGGTGTCCGACCAATGGGCCGCCATGAGTGTCGCCGGGCCCAAGTCGCGTGACGTACTAAAGGCCGCGTTCCCGCAGGTGGATTTCAGCACCGAGGCACTGGGGCATATGGGTGTGCTGGACACCGATCTGACCGGCACGCTGGCTGGCATCCGCGTGCGTATCATCCGGCTCACCTTCTCGGGCGAACTGGCCTACGAGGTCTATGCCCCCACGCATTGCGGCCGCCCGTTGTGGGAGCACCTGCTCGAGGCCGGAAAACCCTGGAAGCTGCGGCCCTACGGCCTGGAAGCACTGGGTTCGCTGCGCATCGAAAAAGGCCATGTCGTGGGCTCGGAGATGGACGGCCGCACCACCCTCGACGACCTCGGCATGGGCAAGATGGCAAGCAAACTCAAGCCGTTCTGGGGCGATGCATTGCGCCGCAGTCCGCAGCTGGCCCGCGCCGACCGGCCGACCCTGGTCGGGCTGGAGCCGGCCGAGGAAGGCGCCGTGCCCTCGAACGGCGCCATCCTGTTTTTTGCCGACGACGCGATCACCGGCCACGGCCGGGGCCACATCACCTCCACCGCGTACAGCAAATCGCTCGGCAAGAACATCGGTCTGGGCCTGTTGCAGGGCGGCACCAGCCGAATTGGTCAGCAGGTGATCGCCGCCTCGCCGGTGCAGGGCAGGCAGTACCGGCTGCGGGTGGTCGATCCGTGTTTCCTGGATGCCGAGGGAGTGCGTTACCGTGCCTGAATCCAACACCGTCGCCACGCCCCGGCCCGCACCCGCCGTGCGCAGCCCGTTCGAGGGCAACGCGCCGTTTGAATCACGATCGGGCAGCGGGCAACTGGGCGTGCTGCTGCGCGCCGAAACGCTGGCCAGCGTTGTGCAGGTGAGCACCTGGCCTGCCGGCATCGATGCCTTGTGTGCGGCCCTGCAGCAGGCCGTGGCGGAACTGCCGCCGCGCCTGGCCGGCCAGACGGCGGCCACGCAGGCCGGCTTGCTGGTACGTACCGGCCCCGAAGAGTTCCTGCTGGTATGCGAACAGGCGCGCGACCAGGTGGGGGCGGTGCGCCGCCATGTCACGCCGGACATCGGTTCGGTGACCGACCTGAGCCATGCGCGTTGCCGCATCCGCATCAGCGGCGACAACTGCCTGGACACGCTGGCCAAGCTGTTCGCCATCGACTTTCGGGCGCCGGCGTTCCCGTTGGGGCAGGCCCGGCTGACCGGCCACCACCATGTGCCATGCCTGCTGCACCGGTTGGACACCGATGGTTTCGACGTCTATGTGTTCACCACCTATGCGCTGGACCAGCTGGAAACACTGATCGACGCCGCCCTGGAATTCGGCGTGGCCTTGCTCTGACACCTGGCGGTCCCGGCATGCCGCAATGGGACTACATCATCGTCGGCGCGGGTTCGGCCGGTTGTGTGCTCGCCAACCGCCTGTCCGCCGATGCCGCCTGCCGGGTGCTGCTGCTGGAGGCCGGCGGCAGCGACCGGCGTCTGTCGGTCCGGGTTCCGATCGGTTATGCGTATACCTACCGCGACCCGGCCGTGAACTGGATGTACCAGACCCGGCCCGAGCCGGCCCTGAATGGACGCAGTTCCTACTGGCCCAGGGGCAAGGTGCTCGGGGGTTCGAGTTCTATCAATGCCATGGCTTATGTGCGCGGCCTGCCACACGACTACGAACGGTGGAAGAACATGGGCAACCCGGGCTGGGGCTGGGCCGAGGTGCTGCCGCTATTCAAACGATCGGAAGACCACGTGGCAGGCGCATCGCCGCACCATGGCGCGGGCGGAGAACTGCGTGTGAGCGACATCGCGCGCCACGTGCATCCGTTGTGCCAGCGCTTTCTGGGCGCGGCCAGAACCCTGGGGTTCGCGGACAGCGACGATTTCAACGGCCCGCGCATGGAGGGGGTGGGCATCTACCAGGTCAACACCCGAGGTGGTTGGCGCGAATCCAGCGCCAGCGCGTTCCTGCGTCCGGCGCTGCGCCGTGCCAACCTGCTTTTGCATGCGAGGTCGATGGTGACCCGTGTGATGCTGCAGGGACGTCGTGCGGTCGGCGTCGAGTACCTGCGCGGCGGCGCGTGGGTGCAGGCATTCGCGCGGCGCGAGGTGTTGCTGTGCGCCGGAGCCATCAATTCGCCGCAGCTGCTGCAGCTCTCGGGAATCGGAGACGCTGCCGTGTTGCGCGCGTTGGGCATCGAGGTGGCGCTGCATGCGCCCATGGTGGGCCGCCAGCTGCAGGACCACCTGCACATCACCCATGTCTACCGCGCCAGCGTGCCGACCTTGAACGACACCCTGTACCCCTGGGCAGCCAGGGTGCGCGCCGCGCTGCGGTATGTGTTGCGGCGCGACGGGCCGCTGGCGATGGGTGTCAACCAGGCGGGCGGCTTTGTGCGCAGCGACGCTGGACAGGCCCAGCCCAACCTGCAGCTGTATTTCAACCCGGCGAGTTACAGCACCCGGCCAGCAGAGGCCCGGCGCATGATGTTTGCCGATCCGTTCCCCGGGTTCTCGATGTCGGTGCATGCCTGCCAGCCCACCAGCCGCGGCAGTATCACCGTGGCGTCGGCCGACCCGCTGGCCGCACCGTCGATTTCGCCCAACTACCTGTCGACCGAAAAGGACCTGCCGGAGGCGCTGGCGGGCGCCAGGTTGCTGCGCGCGCTGGCCGCAACCGACCCGTTGCGCGCGGCCATTGCCGCTGAAGTCCTGCCGGGTGTGGGCATGTCGAGTGACGCAGAACTGCTGGCGGACTTTCGCGCCCGCGCCGACACCATCTTCCACCCGGTCGGCAGCTGCGCCATGGGGCCTCGCGCGGATACCGCCGTTGTCGATGCGCGCCTGCGCGTCCATGGCATGGCCAGCCTGCGCGTGGTGGATGCTTCGGTGTTCCCCGCCATCACCTCGGGCAACACCAACGCACCGACCATCATGGTGGCGGAGAAAGCGGCCCAGATGCTGATCGAGGACGCCACCCACGCCACGGTTGCATGACCGGCGTGTCATGGCCGACAGCGGCTGGCCTTGCCGTCGGCACCGATCGACAACGCGCCGGTCAGCCCGCCTCCACCTCCACCAGGCAGTCGTAGAACGTCGGCCCGCGTCCCAGGTCGGTGAGGCGCTGGCTGGTGAGTTCGTTGACGTTCTTGCCATCCAGCCCGAGTTTGCGCCACCAGATGCCCAGGCCATTGACGACACCGGGGCGGGCGCGCGGCGACACTTCCAGTTTGCAACGGTAGTCGCCACGCTGGTTGTAGACCCGCACGACGCAGCCGGACGACAAGCCGCGCGCGGCGGCATCGGCGGCGCTCATCTCCAGCAGCGGTTCGCCTTCGATGTCGCGCAGGCTCTGCACGTTGACGAAGCTGGAGTTCAGGAAGTTGCGTGCCGGCGGAGAAATCATCGCCAGCGGGTAGGCCGCAGAACTACCGGCGCTCTCGAAGTTGGGCAGGTGGTCCGGCAGCCCGTCCAGGCCCTGCGCCGCCAGCCGCGCGCTGAAAAACTCGCACTTGCCCGATGGTGTCGGGAACTGGCCCTGCGCAAACGGCGCCTCGGGCAGGCGCAGTGTGGCAAAGCCGTTGGCCAGCAGTTGGTCGAAGTCCACCGCATCGCCGTAGGCCGTGCGGCACAGCGTCTGGTCGTCGTCCGCAAAACACGGCTCGTGGAACTGCATGTGCCGCGCGAGATCGCGAAATATCTGGCTGTTCGGCCTGGCTTCTCCCAGAGGCGCGATGGCCGGGCGGTTGAGCAGCACATCGGTGTGGCCGTAACTCGCGTGGATGTCCCAGTGCTCGAGTTGTGTCGTGGCCGGCAGCAAGTAGTCGGCGTAGTCGGCGGTGTCGGTGCGGAACTGCTCGAGCACCACGGTGAACAGATCTTCACGCGCGAAACCGCGCACCACCTGGCCGGAATCCGGAGCCACCGCGACCGGGTTGCTGTTGTAGACGATCAGCGCCTCGATGGCCGGGCCGAAGGACGGCGACGCGCCGCGCAGCAGGTCGTCCCCGATGGTGTTCATGTTGATGGTCCGGGGCGACCGGCCCTGAAGCAACTCGGGTTGTTCCAGTGCCGCACGCCGGATCGGGAAATTGCCCGAACTGCTGAGCAACAGGCCGCCGGCCGGGTCGCGCCAGGCTCCCACCAGGGCCGGCAGGCAGGCCACGGCGCGCACCGCATTGCCGCCGCCGCGCACGCGCTGCATGCCGTAGTTCAGCCGGATCGCGACCGGCCCCTCGCCACGCGCAGCACCACCGTAGGCCCGCGCCAGTTGCCGGATCTGTTCGGCGCCGATACCACACACTGCGGCCGCGCGCTCGGGGCTCCATTGCAGGGCGCGCTCGCGCAGCGGCTCCCATCCAAGCGTGTGCCGCGCGATGTAGTCGTGGTCGAGCCAGTCGTTGGC
Source organism: Betaproteobacteria bacterium (assembly GCA_031368125.1). GTDB lineage: Bacteria > Pseudomonadota > Gammaproteobacteria > Burkholderiales > Burkholderiaceae_C > CAISIP01. Next base: position 59 of record JANLQZ010000330.1, on the reverse strand, counting down.
GATCAGCTCGTGCATCAGGCCCAGGGCCAGCGCAGCGTCGGTGCCCGGCAGCAGGGCAA
>JANLQZ010000293.1:0-2225 GCA_031368125.1 Betaproteobacteria bacterium | reverse complement strand
TTTCTCACTCGAACCAGCACGTGGAGCGGGAGACGGGAATCGAACCCGCGTCATTAGCTTGGAAGGCTAGGGTTCTACCATTGAACTACTCCCGCATCGGGGCTGACCAATTCAACTCCCAAGGCGTGGCTTGCCACTTTGCCCGGTACACGCTCTACAAATCTGTTTTTCGCTGGTGGAGAGGGCTGGATTCGAACCAGCGTACTCGTAAGAGGGCAGATTTACAGTCTGCTGCCATTAACCACTCGGCCACCTCTCCTTTGGCGAACCTGTGATTATGCCACGGAAAGCGGCTGGACGTGCATGAAGAATGCCGCGCCGCACCAGCGTTCACCAGTGGATGGGGGCCTGCCCGTGCTGGCGCAAAAAGGCGTTGGCACGGCCAAAATGACCACATCCGACGAACGGCTCCGGTGGGCGGCGTGCTGAAAGAGGTGACGGGTGGTTCGCGGTGAGTACCAGCCGGGGCACACCCGCGCCCGGCAGCGCCACCAAAGGTGCCTTGGATTGCGCGTGGGCACCCCACAACATGAACACCACAGGATTTCCATGGTTAACCACTGATTGAATCAATTCGTCAGTGAGTGCATCCCAACCTCGATTCGCGTGGGACCCGGGTTGCCCTTGTTCGACGCTCAGGCAGGTGTTCAACAACAATACACCTTGTCGGGCCCATGGCACCAGACTGCCCGAGTCCGAGCAGCCGTCCGGCACTTCCGCCAAGGCCCCGGCGCCAGACCCGCCGGTGCCACGGTCGCGCTCCACTTCCGCCAGGATGTTGCGCAGTGACGGCGGAATCCTGACTCCGGGCGCCACCGAGAACGCCAATCCCTGTGCCTGTCCGGGTCCATGGTACGGATCCTGGCCAAGAATCACGACCTTTACCTGCGACAGCGCGGTCAACGCCAGCGCCCACAGCGGATCGCGTGGGTAAATGGTTGCGCCGGCATGCAGCCGGGCCTGCACGAACTCGCCCAACACGTGCCCGGTCGGGCTGGCGAGAAAGCGCGAGATGGCGGGTCGCCAATCGGCCGCGACCTGCCAACTTGGCGGATCCCATTCGGTCAAGCGCGCACCGCTGGAGCCGCTGTCCCCCGCGTTGGCGCCACGTGGAATCAGGTCGAGTTGCATATCCGGAGCACGTTGCGGAAAACAGGCCTTAGGCAGCGCGCCCGAAGCGGATTCGGCGTGGCTCAGGCGGACGCAAAGAGTTGCGCCATGGCCACGCCGGGGTCCGGCGCGCGCATGAACGCCTCGCCGACCAGAAACGCATGTACACCGGCCTCCTTCATGCGCAACACGTCTTCGCGCTGTGAAATGCCGCTTTCGGTGACCACGAGCCGGTCGTTCGGGACTCTGGCGGCCAGTGCCAGCGTCGTGTCCAGATTGACCTCGAAGGTCCGCAGGTTGCGGTTGTTGATGCCGACCAGCGGGGTCTTGAGCAGCAACGCCCGCTCCAACTCGGCGGCGTCATGCACTTCGACCAGCACCGCCATGAACAGGTCGCGCGCGATCGCCTCGAGGTCCTTCATCTGCCCGTCGTCCAGGCATGCGGCAATCAGCAGGATCGCGTCGGCGCCCATGGCGCGCGACTCGTACACCTGGTACGGGTCGACCAGGAAATCCTTGCGCAGCACCGGCAGCTGGCACGACGCACGGGCCTGCTTCAGGAAATCCACGCTGCCCTGGAAAAACTGCCGATCGGTCAATACCGACAGGCAGCTGGCCCCATGTTCCGCATAGGTCTGCGCGATATCCGCCGGCACGAAATCCTCGCGCAACAAGCCCTTGGACGGACTGGCCTTCTTGATCTCGGCGATGACCGCGCTGCAGCCACCGGCCATGCCGGCACGCACGGCGTCCTCAAAACCGCGTGTCAGGACGCGGGATTCGGCGTCGGCACGCACCGCGGCCAACGACTTGCGCTCCAGCGCCTGCGCCACTTCCTCGCGCTTGACGGCCACGATCTTGTTCAGGATGTCGGACATGGTTATCGATCTTGCAAAGTTCCGATCGTAGTCGGCCCGGCAATCAAAGCAGTACCGGCTGGCCGCTGCGGCAGCTTTCGGCTGCGGCATCGGCCAGTTCCTGCGCCGCGACTCCGTCGGCGACCGTGGTCCTGAAAGCGGCCCCCGACTGCAGGCATTCAAAGAAATGGGCGATTTCCAGGCGGTACGCGGCGCTGTAGCGCTGCAGGAAGAAGTTCTCCGGCTTGTCGGCGTGTA
>JANLQZ010000274.1:0-1963 GCA_031368125.1 Betaproteobacteria bacterium | reverse complement strand
CGGTGCGCGCTGCGTGGCCGCAGCCATCTACGAGCCCGGCCACCGCAGCGCCATCGCAGCCATCAGCATCTCGGGCCCGACACCGTTGATGCCGGTGGAGACGCTGGCGCGCATGGGCCGGGAACTGGCGCGCACGGCGGGCACGATCAGCGGGGTCGGTCCCGAGATGCTGATGGCTGCGATCGCGCTGCGCTGGCCGGGCTCGTAGATGGCCGCCGCCACGCAGCGCGCGCCGAGCTCGTTTTCTTCCATGTCGAGCGCGTAGTTGCGCGCCGCGCTGATGGCGATCTCGTCCATGAAACGTTCGCGATTGGTGATCGTGTGCGGCGTGCGTGCCGCCATGCGCCGCGGCACGGTGCGGTCGAGTTCGGATTCGCCCAGTGTCAGCAGGATCGCCTTGCCAAGTGCTGTGGAGTGCAGCGGATCGCGTTTGCCGATCATCGCCTCGGCATGCAGCAGCCGGCTCGAGCCCACCATGTCGATGTAGACGATTTCACCACCGTCCGGTATGCCCAGGTTGACGGTCTCGTTGAACTGGCGCTGCAGGCGCAGCAGCGTGGGCTGGGCGATCTGGCGGATACGCTCTGCGTAGGCCGGCAGTGGCCGGCTCACCGCCACGCGCGGGCCGATCACATACCGTTCGGTGCGCTCGTCGTAGCCCACGAAACCGGACGCACGCAACGTGTACAGGTAACGAAACGCGGTGGTCTTGGGCAGTGCAGTACACGAAGCCAGGTCGGACAGCGTCATCGGTGCCTTGCTCGCAACCAGCGCGTCGAGCAGTTGCATCGACTTGTGGACCGGTGTCACCACGTAGCGGCGATCGAGCGTCATTTCCCACCCCAGAATATCCGGACCAATATACGCCCAAGTGCGCGCCCGCACCACAGGAAAACCCTGATGGCGCGGTCTTGCAGGCGCAGTCCGTCCGGTCGGCGCTGCCCTGCGGCTCGGGTAGCATGGCCCGATTTTCCGAGCATCTGCGGCACAGGCGACGCACCATCACCCACCCAAAGGAGTCCCCATGGAAAAACTCGACCCGGCGTTGTGGCGCGCGCTCAGTGCGGCGGTGTTGTCGGACGTCATGGACAGCCTGGGGCTGGCGCGCCGGGCCATGCGACCGTTCGTGCGTCCGCTCGACGACACCCGTGTGCTGGTCGGGCGCGCCCGCACCGGGCTGTACATGCCGGCTTATGCGCTGCGCGACGGCGAGAACCCGTACGAGGTGGAGATCGCGCTGGTGGACGACCTGCAGCCGGGCGAGGTCGTGGTGCTGGCCTGCAACGGCCCGACCGAGCGCATCGCGCCCTGGGGCGAGTTGTTGTCGACTGCGTCGATGGCGCGTGGTTCGGCCGGTTGCGTCACCGACGGGCTGGTGCGCGATGTGCGCCAGATCCGGGAAATGGGATTCGCGGTGTTCCAGGGCGGCATCGGGCCGCTCGACACCAAGGGCCGCGCGCGCATGGTGGAGCGTGATGTGCCGGTGGAATGCGCCGGCGTGTGCATCGAATCGGGCGACATCGTGTTTGGTGATGTGGACGGCGTAGTGGTGGTGCCGCGCGCGCAGGAGCATGCAGTCCTGTCGCGCGCGCTCGAGAAGGTGACCGGCGAAAACCATACCCGCGACGCATTTCGCACCGGCGAGCCGCTGGCGGTCGTGTTCAAGCGCTTCGGCATCCTGTGACGCTGCGGTGGGCCGCGTAACGAGGCACTGGTGAACACCGCAGCGGACCTGTACCAGGTGGCCAGCCAGGTCTTGCCCGGCGGCGTGTGCGCCTCCGCGCGCGCCAACGCGGCGATCGGCCATCCTTTTTACGTGTCGCGCGGCGATGGCGCCTACCGGTACGACCTGCAGGGCCGCCAGTACATCGACATGTGCACCTCCCACGGCCCATCGGCCGCTGCCTTATGCCGAGTCGGCGGACATCCCGGCCAGCACGCGGGTCGACGTGATCGTGGTGCC
>JANLQZ010000270.1:0-2477 GCA_031368125.1 Betaproteobacteria bacterium | reverse complement strand
CCTCGATCAACGCGCCGCCGAGGCAAGTATGGTTGCCGAGGTGCAGGATAGAACCGCCATCGCGGCTCGGCTGCGCAAGCAAATCGCCGGCGAACTCGACGCGGTACGCGAAACGCTGATCGACCGGACGCAGCGAAAGATCGCCGACGGAAAGCTCGCCGAAGCACGAGCCGAGTTGGCACGGTTCGTTCCGCTTCAGGACCCGCAGATCGCCAAGGTGATTGCGCTCATCGACAAGGAGCTGGAAATCCGCAAGTTGCTGGAGCAAGGCGGATCGGAAACTGCCCCGCAAAGGCTTGCCGCCATCTACTCCCGTCTCGCCGAACTGGTTCCTGATTCGGCGGCATACAAGCAGCATGCGGCGCGTTATTCAGCGGCTTCACGATAGGGCCGGATGGCTCCGGGCAGCGTGCGAGCCGGGCCGGCCCTTGGTCAACACAGTGGCGCGGCAATGCGATACTGGCCCGGTCACGTTCGCGCACCTTGGACCTTCCCCTCACCCTGATCCTCGAACTCGCCCTGCTGGGGCTTTGCACCGGCTTTCTGGCCGGCCTGCTGGGCCTGGGCGGGGGCATGCTGATGGTGCCTTTCCTGACCATCATCCTGACCGCCCGGGGCTTTCCCGAGGCGCACACGGTCAAGATGGCGGTGGCCACTTCGCTGGCCACGATCTGCTTCACCTCGCTGTCGTCGGTTCGTGCGCATAACCGGCGCGGCGCCGTGTTGTGGCCGGTTGCGCGGGCGCTGGCGCCTGGCATCCTGGTCGGGTCGTTCCTGGGGTCCCAGGTCGCCGCCGCGCTGCCTGCGAAGCTTCTGGGGCTGCTGTTCGCGGCCTTCGTGGCGTTCTCGGCCACCCAGATGTTCCTGAACCGCAAGCCCAAACCCTCGCGCACCCTGCCGGCACCGGCCGGCCTGTTCGGTGTGGGCGGTGGCATTGGCGCGTTGTCCGCGCTGGTCGGTGCCGGCGGCGCATTCGTATCGGTGCCGTTCATGAGCTGGTGCAACATCCCGATCCACAACGCCGTGGCCACTTCGTCGGCGCTGGGTTTTCCGATTGCGCTCGCTGGAACCATCGGTTACCTGGTGGCGGGCTGGAACCTGCCGCAAATGCCACCCGGGGCATTGGGCTACCTGTATTGGCCGGCGCTGCTGGTCCTGTCGATCACGAGCATGTCGACCGCGCCGCTGGGCGCAAGGGTGGCACACAGCATGGACATCGCTCCGCTCAAACGCGCTTTCGCGGTGGTGCTGTACGGCCTGGCCACCTATTTCGTGCTGCGTTGAGGCGCGCCACATGCCGCTGGCTCGACCAGCACCGGCGGTCATCCGGTCGAAATTCGCGCGCTGGCGCGAGATCGGCGCTAGTGGAAAACCCGCCCCCGCTGGCCGCGATTCGAAGCGGCGCGTCAAGTAGACTGCCGGGGCGCCGTTCCCGTCGCGCCCCGGCGCAATTCACATCACCTGAGGATCATCACCGTGAGCTTGCGTATACCCAAATGGTTCAAACCCCTGTCCAGTGCGCTGGCCCTGGCCGGCTGCGCGGCGCTCGCGGTCGCAGCGCCCGCATGGCAACCAACCAAGCATGACTGACGGAAGGTAAACAAGGATGACGCGATGAAGATCTGCATCGTGGGCGCAGGCGCCATCGGCGGCATGCTGGGTGTCAAGCTGGCGTTGGCCGGCAATGAGGTGAGCCTGATCCTGCGCGGGGCCAATCTGGCGGCTGTGGCGGCGCACGGCCTGACGTTGATCGAAGAGAGCGGCAACCAGCTCCAGATGCGTCCCGCACTGGTCACCGACAAGATCGCGCAGGCCGGCGCGCAGGACCTCGTCATCCTCGGCATGAAGGCGCACCAGGTGGCGGCGGTCGCACCCGAACTGCCGGCCCTGATGCATGCCGGCACACGCTTGGTGACGATGCAAAACGGCATACCGTGGTGGTACTTCCACAAGTTGCCCGGCCCCTACCTGGGCACGCCGATTTCGGCGGTCGACCCGGACGGCCTGATCACCCGCCACATCGACGTCGACCGCGTGGTCGGCAGCGTGGTCTATCCGGCCAGCGAGGTGCTGCGGCCGGGCGTGATCCAGGTCATCGAGGGCAACCGCTTCACGCTGGGAGAAATCGACGGCAGCGACACACCCGGGGTGCGCGCCATCAGCGCCGCCTTCAGGGCGGCCGGGTTCAAGGCGCCGGTGTCGAACGACATCCGTTCGGAAATCTGGCTCAAGTTGTGGGGCAACCTGAGTTTCAATCCGATCAGTGCGCTGACGCATGCCACGCTCGAAGACATCTGCCTGTACGACCCGACGCGTGGCCTGGCCGCGGCCATGATGCGCGAGGCGCAAGCCATCGGCGAAAAACTGGGTGTGCAATTCAAGGTCAGCCTGGAAAAACGCATCGCCGGGGCGCAGGCGGTCGGCCAGCACAAGACCTCGATGCTGCAGGACGTGGAGCAGGGCCGCCAGCTCGAACT
>JANLQZ010000266.1:0-2234 GCA_031368125.1 Betaproteobacteria bacterium | reverse complement strand
ACACGGGTTTCGCCCACGGTGGTCTCGGTGGGTATGCCAATCAGCATGGAGCCGCTCCTCTTATTGTTCGCCAGGATGGAATCTTGCCCGAAGCTTACAGTAGTTTTTCGGGTGTTCCGGACGCGGCCACGGTGGCCGGCGGGCCTGCAGCCAGACCGGCCGCACCGCGCCGGCCGGGGATAATCCCGCATGCACAGCCGATGGAAACCCAACGTGACAGTGGCCGCCGTGGTCGAGCAGGCAGGCAAGTTCCTGTTGGTGGAGGAACATACCGCAGACGGCCTGCGGCTCAACAATCCCGCCGGCCACCTGGACCCGGGCGAATCGCTGGCCGATGCCTGCGCGCGTGAAACCCTGGAGGAAACCGCGCACCGCTTCCGGCCGACCGCACTGGTCGGTGTCTACATGTCGCGGGTGCCGCGCCCTGCGGGCGAACCGGGCGAATCGGTGCAAGTGACCTACCTGCGCTTCGCATTCTGCGGCGAGCTCGGCGAGTTCCTTCCCGGGCAACGGCTGGACCATGGCATCGTTCGCACGTTGTGGATGGCGCCCGACGAAATCCGCTCCAGCAGCGACCGGCACCGCAGCCCGGCTTTGTTGCAATGTGTCGAGGACTACCTGGCAGGCCGACGGTTTGCGATCGATCTGCTGCGCACCGACCTCTGGCACGACCCGGGACGCGCCTGACGCTGCGCATCGGGCCGACGCCGCATCTGCCGTCCGGCGCAACCAGGGGCTGGGATAATCGCCGCTTATGGGCAAGCAACGGATCGTGGTTGGATTGAGTGGTGGCGTGGATTCGGCGGTGACGGCGTACCTGCTCAAGCGCCAGGGCTTCGAAGTGATCGGCATCTTCATGAAGAACTGGGAAGACGACGACGACTCGGAGTATTGCGCGTCGAACATCGACTTCGTCGACGCCGCGGCCGTGGCGGACGTGATCGGCATCGACATCGAACACGTCAACTTCGCATCGCAGTACAAGGACCGCGTGTTTGCCGAATTCCTGCGCGAGTACCAGGCCGGGCGAACACCCAATCCGGATATCCTGTGCAATGCGGAGATCAAGTTCAGGGCCTTCCTGGACCATGCCATGCGCCTGGGCGCGCACAAGATCGCCACCGGGCACTATGCCCGGGTGCGTCGCAATGGCGTGACCGGGCGCCACGAACTGCTCAAGGGGCTCGACCCTGCCAAGGACCAGAGTTACTTTCTGCACCGGCTCAACCAGCACCAGTTGTCCCAGACCCTGTTCCCGCTGGGCGAACTGCACAAGACCGAGGTGCGCCGGATCGCTGCGGAGATCGGGTTGCCGAACGCCGCCAAGAAGGATTCGACCGGCATCTGTTTCATCGGCGAGCGGCCGTTCCGCGAGTTCCTGAACCGCTACATCGCGACGGAGCCCGGTCCGATCAAGGACGACCACGGCCGCGTCGTGGGACGACATGCCGGCATGAGCTTCTACACGATCGGCCAGCGCCAGGGGCTGGGCATCGGCGGCGTGAAGCCGGATGATGGCAATGCCGGCACCCATTTGCCATGGTACGTCGCGCGCAAGGAAATGGAGCGCAACACCCTGCGTGTGGTGCAGGGCCATGGGCATGCCTGGTTGCAGTACAGCGCGCTGCAAGCCGAGGATGCCAGCTGGGTCAGCGGTGAACCGCCCACCGCCGGTGTGCTGGCGGCCAAGGCGCGTTACCGGCAGGCCGACGCCGCCTGCACCTTGTCCTGCGAGGCTGGCGCGAATCCGAACGTCTTCACGCTGCAGTTCCCCGAGCCGCAGTGGGCCGTCACGCCGGGCCAGTCGGCGGTACTCTACGACGGCGATGTGTGCCTCGGTGGCGGCGTCATCAGCGCCGCGACGCCGTGGAATTGACGGGTCTTGGGTCGTGGTCAGAAATGTTGATGTTCAAAGGGTCTTCCAGCGGAAAACAAGCGGTCGATTGCCGTTTCCAGCAACAGATGAAGCAGGCGGGGTGTCGCCGCTGTTGCCAACGGGAATGGCGCTGGCGCCGTTGTATCCACCGACCGATTGCGCTACCGTTCCCAACGGCATAACATTCGCTGGTGAGATGCAACCAAGGAGCGCATATGTCGACACGTCGTTCAAGTCTGCTTGGTCTGGGCTTCATGCTGGCCCTGGCCGGGGTTCCAGGTTCCAGCTTGTTTGCCCAGGCAAAGATGCCGGCCATCGATGGCTACGATCCGGTGGCGTATTTCATCGACAAGCGGCC
>JANLQZ010000254.1:0-12786 GCA_031368125.1 Betaproteobacteria bacterium | reverse complement strand
CCGCGCGATCGCGCGCAGCGGGGCCGCGCCATACAGGCGTACCAGGGCCATCGACAGGCCGCTGGCCAGCCCGGCGACGATGCTGACGAGGCCCAGCAGGATCGTGATCCACAGCCCTTCGAGCAGCAGCGGCAACGTGCTCCAGAAAATGGGCAGGTTGAAAAAGGTGTCGATCAGGTTCATGCAATGCGATGCAGCCGCGGCGTGCGCCCGGGCGGGCCGGTGGGGCGCGCCCGGGCCATGGCGACGGTGGCCGTGACGCCGGTCAGAGCTTCGGGACGTCCATCACCTTCACGCTCGACGAACTGTCCGGCGGCAGGGTACCGAACCACTTCTTGTGGGTCGCGGCGATGAAACCTTCCTTCTTGAGCGTCGTCAGCACGTCGTTGATCTTGCCGGCGTCGGCGAAGTTCTTGGCAAACATGAACGAATAACGCTCGTTGGTCGGGATACGCGCCACGACGCGGTACTGCGGCTTGTCCTTGATGTAGTACTCGACCGCCGGGATGTCGCTGATGTAGCCATCGATGCGTCCGGATGCCAGGTCCAGCATCGCCGGCTGCAGACCCTCGTAGCGCGAGATCTTGGCGATCTTGAGTTTGGCGGTGTTCTCGGTGGTGTAGATATCGCCGGTGGACGCGGTGTCCACGCCCACGGTCTTGCCGGCCAGGTCCTCGAGCTTGTCGATCTTGGCGGTCTTGAGCACCGACAGCGACTGGTCGCTGTCGTAGTACGGCTGGGCGAAGGCCAGCGACTCCAGTCGTTTTGGTGTGATGGTGATCGACGAGATCGCAATCTGGATTCGGCCCGACTGCACGGCGGGGAACAGGCCGTTGAACGGGATGTTCTCGATCTGCACCGTCTTGCCGGCACGTTTGGCGACTTCGTTGACCAGGTCGATCTCGAACCCGACGAACTTGCCGCTGGCGTCCTGGAACTGCCAGGGCACATTGCCGATATTGGCGCCGACCACCCAGTCGGCGGCCAGCGCGGGGGCTGCAGTCGCAGCGACGGCGGCGACGGTCAGGGCGAACCTGACTGCGAATTTTCTGAATTTCATGCTGAATTACTCCTGGTTTGCGGGTTGGGTTTGGTGTTTCAGTGAATGGCATCGACGAGGCCGGGTCCGTCTGCTGCGCCGCCTAAAGCCGGCGGCGCGCTGGCAACGGGCAGGCAACGATAGCAAAATGAATCAAATAAATCAACAAAAATATAAATGAATTATTTGCGCCAAACTGGTGCAGGTGGTTGCGCGTGCGCCAAAGCGATGCCTGGCCAGGCACCAGCGCGAGGCGTGTCGCGTGTGGTGGGTGGCGTGTCGCCTGTGGCGATTTTCGGCTTCATGCAGTGCGGGCACCGGGCTTGTGACCAGGCGCGGCTTGTGCCATGCTGTCTTGGTCCGGTTGGGCACCATTCGCCTGGCCAATGTCCGGTTCACGACTGCAAAGCCCCATGCCAAACCCGCGCCGCCCCAACATCATCCTCATCCTGGCCGACGACATGGGTTTTGCCGACCTGGGTGTGATGGGCTCCGAGATCCGCACACCGCATATCGATGGCATGGCGCGCCACGGCATGCTGCTGTCGGCGATGTACAACTGCGCCCGTTGCTGCCCGACGCGCGCGTCGTTGCTGACCGGCCTGTATCCGCACAAGGCCGGTATCGGCCACATGGGCGCCAATCTGGGAACAACCGCCTACCAGGGTTTCCTGCGCAACGACGCGGCGACGATCGCCGAATTGCTGCGGGCCTCGGGTTACCGCACGCTGATGTCGGGCAAGTGGCATGTGGGCGGCGACTTCTGGGCCCGCCTGGTCGACACCTGGCGTGTCGGTGATGTGGACCGGCCGACACCGCGCCAGCGCGGCTTCGACCGCTTCTACGGCATCATGGATGGTGTCACGCATTTCTTCTCCCCCCACTGCATCATGGAGGACGACCGGCGGGTGGAAGTTTCGCCGACCGACTTCTATTTCACCGACGCGATCACCGACAAGGCGATCGGCATGATCGAGGAGAGTTGCCGCGCCGACCAGCCGTTCTTCCTCTACCTGGCCCATGCGGCGCCGCACTGGCCGCTGCACGCGCACGAAGCGGATATCGCGAAGTACGATGCTGTCTACAACAAAGGCTGGGACGCCGTGCGCAGCGCGCGGCATGAAGAGATGTTGTCGCGCGGGGTGTTGCAGCACCGATGGGATATCTCGCCGCGTGACGAAGCGGCACCGGCGTGGACGGACGTCGGCCAGCGCGATTGGGAAGCCAGCCGCATGGCGGTCTATGCCGCCATGGTGGACCGCATGGACCAGTCGATCGGTCGCGTGCTGCAGACCCTGCGGCGCCTGGGCCAATACGACGACACGCTGGTCCTGTTCCTGTCCGACAACGGCGGTTGCGCCGAGTTCATGGCCGAGGACGGCTGGGCCAAGTTCATGCCCGACATCCACAACGACGGCCGCAGCATCGCGATGGGCAATCGGCCCGGCCTGCGTCCAGGCGGGGCGCTCACCTACATGAGTTACGACCTGCCGTGGGCGAACGTGTCGAATGCGCCATTCCGGTCCTTCAAGCACTGGGTGCACGAAGGCGGCATCTCGACGCCGATGGTGGCGCACTGGCCGGCGCGCCTGACGCAGCCGGGCGTGGTCCATGCACCGTGCCATGTGGTCGACATCCTGCCCACCATCCTCGACGTGGCCGGTGTGGCTTATCCGCGCGAATTCGGCGGGCAGGCCATCCAGGCCCCGGATGGCGAGAGCCTGTTGCCACTGTTGCAGGGCAGGAACTGGCAGCGTGCGCGCCCGATCTTCTGGGAGCACGAGGGCAATTGCGCCGTGCGCGAAGGCCATCTCAAGCTGGTGCGAAAATTCAACCAGCCCTGGGAGCTTTATGACATGGAACGCGACCGCACCGAACTGCACGATCTTGCGCCGGGCAATGCAGCGCTGGTCCGCCGGCTCGCTGGCGCATACGACGGCTGGGCGCGCGCCGCCGGTGTGGTGGACTGGAATGTCGCGCTGCCGAAACTGTTGTCGATCTGGCAAATGGACAATGCGCACGGTTAGCGAAGCGATCGGCCGGCCGCCGACAATCGCCCGCACGCCGCTCGGAGAATTTGTTTCAAGTCAATGGCTGGTCGCGAGCGACTTGAGAGCCGGGCCGCGCAGGGCGCCGCGGCGCCACAATCCCACCATTTCATGAAAGGGCAGAGCCGATGACGTGGTCCATTCTCGCGCGCGACCCGAGCGGTCAATTGGGGGTGGCGGTCGCCAGCCGGTTCTTTGCCGTGGGTGCGTTGTGCGTGCACACACGGCGCGGCGTCGGTGCGCTGTCCACGCAGGCCCTGATGAACCCGCTGTATGGCCCGTCCGGCCTGGCACTGCTGGTCGCCGGCCAGTCGGCGGCGCAGGCAGTGGCCGAACTGGTCGCCGCCGATGCCGGGCGCGACCAGCGCCAGTTGCATATCCTTCCCGCGACCGGTCCCGGCGCGGCCTACACCGGCAGCGCCTGCGTCGACTGGTGCGGCCACGCGGTGTACGAAGATTTCAGCGTCGCCGGCAACATGCTGGCCGGCCCGGGGGTGCTGGAGGCCACGGCGCAGGCCTTTGTCGCCGCGCACGGGCTGCCGCTGGCCGAGCGGCTGCTGGCGGCCATGGCCGCCGGAGAGGCTGCTGGCGGGGACAAACGCGGCAAGCAGTCGGCGGCCTTGCGTATCCACGGCAACCAGGATTACCCGGAACTCGACATGCGGGTCGACGACCATGCCGATCCGATGGCCGAATTGCAGCGCCTGTACCAGGTCAGCCTGGAGCGCTTCCAGCCGTTCGTGGCCTGCCTGGCGGGCCGCGACGACCCGGTCGGCCTGATCGACCGCGTGCAGATCGAAGCCAGTATCGCGCGCTTTCACGCAGAGCGCGGGCAAGGCCACTGATGCATGTCGCCATTTCCGTTTCAGGTGGCAACGATTTTGCGCCGCATCGGCCATCGCGAAGCCGGGCGGCCACCGCGGACCTGGGTCGCCATGGTGGACCCTGTCATCCCGCAGCCTGGCTGTCGTCCCGGACTCGTTCCGGGATCCATGGATTGCGGGTCGAGCCCGCAATGACAACACGGAGCGGGGCCGCAATGACAACACGGAGCGGGGCCGCAATGACAACACGGAGTGGGCCCGCAATGACAACGCGGAGTGGAGCCGCAATGAAAAAAAGTGTCGGTCGCAATGATCCACATTCCAGCTAACCATCGCGGCTTGTCGTGAACGACGAAACGCCGTCCAACCTGCTCGAAGTCGCGGGCTTGCGCACCGTCTTCAAGACCGAAGACGGTGAGTTCGCCGCCGTGGATGGCGTCAGCTTTTCGGTGGCTGCCGGCCACACGCTGGCGATCGTGGGTGAATCGGGCTGTGGCAAGAGCGTTACCGCGCTCTCGATCATGGGCCTGGTGCCGAACCCGCCGGGGCGGATCGCAGGCGGGTCGATCCGCTTCGAAAATCGCGAGCTGCTGGGGCTGCCCAAACGCGAGATGCAGAACCTGCGCGGCAACGGCATGGCGATGATCTTCCAGGAGCCGATGTCATCGCTCAATCCGGCGTTCACCATTGGCGACCAGATCGTGGAGGGCCTGATGCGCCACCGCCCCTTGAGCCGCGCGCAGGCCGCCGAGCGGGCGCTCGAGATGTTGACGCGGGTGCGCATACCGGAGCCCGGGCAGCGTTTCCATGAACACCCGCACAAGCTCTCGGGTGGCATGCGCCAGCGCGCGATGATCGCGATGGCGCTGGCCTGCGAGCCGCGCCTGCTGATTGCGGATGAGCCCACCACCGCGCTGGACGTCACGATACAGGCCCAGATCCTGGACCTGATGCGCACGCTGCAGCAGGAAACCGGCACTGCCATCATCCTGATCACCCACGATCTGGGTGTGGTGGCTGAAGTTGCCGACGAGGTGGTGGTGATGTACGCCGGGCGGGTGGTGGAGCAGGCTCCGGTACAGGCAATTTTCGACACGCCGCAGCATCCGTACACGGTCGGTCTGCTGGGTTCGATCCCACGGCTGGATGGCGAGCAGGCGCGGCTGGCGGCGATCGACGGCCAGGTGCCCAATCCGCTGCGTCCACCCGCCGGCTGCAGTTTTGCCGCGCGTTGTCCGTTTGCCGACGCCCATTGCCACGCGGTGGCCCCGGCGCTGCGTGCGGTGGGCGACGGGCATTTCTCGGCCTGCTGGAAGGCGCCACTCGACCCGCAACTGCTGATGGCCCCGCTGGTGCAGGAACTGGGCGCATGACCGGCGAGCCGCTGCTGCAGGTCGAGGGCCTGGTCAAGCACTTCCCGGTGCGCAAGGGCATTTTCAGCCGGGTCAGCGGTGCCGTGCGGGCGGTCGACGGGGTCGATTTCACGCTCGCAGCCGGCGAGACACTGGGCATCGTGGGCGAATCGGGTTGCGGCAAGTCGACGCTGGGCCGGCTGGTGCTGCGCCTGCTCGAGCCGACGGCGGGCAGGGTGGTTTTTGGCGGACAGGACCTCGGGCAACTCGACCCGGGCGGTTTGCGCGCCCAGCGGCGCGCGATGCAGATCATCTTCCAGGATCCTTATTCGTCGCTCAACCCGCGCATGACCATTGGCCAGACCCTGGCCGAGCCGCTGGCGCTGCATCGGCTGGCCGTGGGCCATGAACAAGAGCGCGTCGCAGAGCTGCTGCACACCGTGGGGCTGGCGCCACAACACGCGCGGCGTTATCCGCACGAGTTTTCCGGCGGGCAGCGCCAGCGCATCGGCATCGCGCGGGCGCTGGCGGTGCAGCCGCGCCTGATCGTCTGCGACGAGGCGGTCTCGGCGCTCGATGTCTCGGTGCAGGCCCAGGTCGTCAACCTGCTGCAGGACCTGCAGCAGCAGTTCGGCCTGGCCTACATGTTCATTGCCCACGATCTGGCGGTGGTCAAGCACATCGCGACACGCATCGCCGTGATGTACCTGGGGCGGATCGTCGAGATCACCGACAAGCGCAGCCTGTTCGCTGCGCCGCGGCATCCTTATACCCAGGCGCTGTTGTCGGCCATTCCCTTGCCCGAGCCCGGCTTGGCGCGCCAGCGCGTGTTGCTCAGCGGCGACGTCCCCAGCCCGGTGCATCCGCCCGCAGGTTGCCATTTCCACACCCGTTGTGTGCATGCCCGCCCCATGTGTTCGCAGCAGGCGCCGCCCTTGCTGGCAGAAGCGGGCCATGCCGTCGCCTGCCATTTCTGGCGCGAGATCGCCGTGCCCAGGCTGCTGCCGGCGGCAAGTACCCCGACACCATCGCGGCAACGCCTGGCACTGTTGCAATCGGCCTTCGTGCAACGTGCAGAAGTCGCATAATGAATTGTGAGCACTGAGTTTGCAGTTCCAGCACGTGTTGCCCAACCATCCGTCCCCCGCTTCTAGGAGTCCATTCGCATGACGCCCCTTATCCGTTCCTGGCTGGCCTTCGGCTTTCTTGCGGCACTGCCACTGACCATGCAGGCGCAGAACCTGCGTATTGGCCTGGCCGAAGACCCCGACATTCTCGATCCCACCCTGGCACGCACCTTTGTCGGGCGCATCGTGTTTGCGTCCTTGTGCGACAAGTTGTTCGACATCGACGAAAAACTCAACATCGTGCCCCAGTTGGCGACCGCTTACCAATGGTCCGCCGACAGCAAGACGCTGACCATCAAGTTGCGCACCGATGTGAGCTTTCACGATGGCGAGAAGATGGACGCCGCGGCGGTCAAGTTCAACCTCGAGCGGCACAAGACCATGCCCGGCTCCAATCGCAGTGGCGAACTGCGCCCGGTCAGCACGGTCGACGTGGTGGACGCCTCGACTGTGCGGCTGAACCTGTCGGCGCCATTCACGCCGCTGCTGGCGGCGCTGGCCGACCGCGCAGGCATGATGGTGTCGCCCAAGGCAGCCCAGGCGGGCGGCGCCAACTTCGGCGTCAAACCGGTATGTTCCGGGCCGTTCAAGTTTGTCGAGCGCGTGGCGCAGGACCGCATGGTGTTCGAGAAGTACGCGAACTACTGGAACAAGTCCGCAATCAACTTCGACAAGGTCACCTACACGCCGATCGTCGATCCCACGACCCGCCTGGCCAACCTGCGCTCCGGCCAGTTCGATTTCATCGAACGTGTCGCATCCAGCGACATCGAGGGCATCAAGAAGGACAGCAAACTCAAGACTTCCAGCATCACCGGCATCGGTTACCAGGGCATCACCATCAACATCGGCAAGAGCGACCAGGCGCAGAAAAATCCCCTGGGCAGGGATGCCCGGGTGCGCGAGGCGTTCGAGTTGTCGATCGACCGCCAAGGCCTGGCGCAGGTGGTGATGGACAACGAGGCCCAGATCGGCAACCAGTGGGTCGCTCCGGGCAATACGTTCTACGCCAAGAACATGCCGATCCCCAAGCGCAATGTCGAACGGGCTCGGGCGCTGCTGAAAGAGGCCGGTGTCACCAATCCCAGCTTCACGCTGATGACGGCCACCACCTCCGAAGCGCAGCGTCTGGCCCTGGTGGTGCAGGCGATGAGCCGCGACGCGGGTTTCGACGTGAAGATCCAGTCGACCGAATTCGCGACCTCGCTCAACATGGCCGACAAGGGCGACTTCGATGCCTACGTGCTGGCCTGGAGCGGCCGCGCCGATCCGGATGGCAACCTATTCAGTTTCCACGGTTGCAAGCAGCCGCTGAATTACGCCGGTTATTGCTCCACCGAGACGGACGAGTTGCTCAACAAGTCGCGCACGCTGGCCAACGTGGCGGAGCGCAAGAAGGTGTTCGAACAGATCGCCGCCCGCGTGATCAAGGAACGCCCGGTGATTTACCTCTACCACGTCAACCAGTTGTGGGCCTATTCGGCCAAACTCGGCGGCGTGCGCAATGTGCCCGACGGGCTGTTGCGGGTGCAGGGCCTGAAGTTGAACTGAGTCGGGCCGACGTGAGGACCACGCCGTCCAGCGGGCCGTCCCGGGGCTCGGTGCGTCTGCCCCGAACTCCGCTTTGGCGTTGTGCCTCCCCGGACCGGGCCGCGGATGTCGTCATCCCGGTCTTGCTACGGAAATTGTCATCCCGGACTTGCTCCGGGATCCATGGATTGCGGGGCCGGCCCGCAATGGCAGCGTCGATCCCGATCGTGTCGCGCCACGCCCGGCGCACCGTGCCCGCTGATTCCCTGTCCTGAGGCTGGCATGTTCGAGTTCCTCGTCAAGCGCCTGTTCACCATCGTCCCGACGCTGGTGTTCGTGTCGATCTTGATCTTCGGGCTGCAGCAGTTGTTGCCCGGCGACCCGGCCGTGATCCTGGCCGGCGAGGAGCGCGACCCGGCCGTGGTGGCCTTTCTGCGCGCCAAGCTGCACCTCGACGAACCGCTGCCGATGCGTTACGCCTACTGGGTCGGCGGCGTGTTGCGCGGCGACCTGGGCGAGTCGGTGCGCACCCAGTTGCCGGTGCTCGACCTGATCGTGCAGAAACTTCCCGTCACGGTGGAATTGGCGCTGCTGGCGATGGCCATCGCGTTGCTGATTGGCATACCGGCCGGGGTGGTGTCGGCGGTCGGCCGCGGAACGGTCTGGGATTACGCGGCCAATGTGTTCGCCTTGTGGGGTTTGTCGACCCCCAACTTCTGGTTGGGCATCCTGATGATCCTGCTGTTTTCGGTGCAGCTGGGCTGGTTGCCAGCGTCGGGCTACGAGAGTCCGTTCGTGGACCTCAAGGCCAATCTCGCCGCCATGATCATGCCGGCGTTCGTGCTGGGCAACGCGATCGCCGCGGTTCTGATGCGCCACACCCGCAGCGCGATGCTGCAGGTGCTGAGCGCCGACTATGTGCGCACGGCGCGCGCCAAGGGCCTGAGCGAGCGCGTAGTGGTGCTCAAACATGCCTTGCGCAACGCGCTCACGCCCATCATCACGCTGGGCGCGCTGGAACTGGGCACCTTGCTCTCGGGTGCGGTGCTGACCGAGCAGGTGTTCACGATCCCGGGCTTCGGCAAACTGGTCGTCGATTCGGTATTCAACCGCGACTATTCGGTCGTGCAGGGGGTGGTGCTGGTGACCGCCACCGCGTATATCACCCTCAATCTGCTGGCCGATGTGGCCTACTTCCTGGTCAACCCGAGGTTGCGTTCATGAGCCGGTGCGGTTCGCCCATGCGCCCGAATGCAGGGTTGCGGTCGTCCGCTGTCACCGCGGCGCCGCACCAGGCATCGCGGTGCGGTGTTCCTCATCGTGGCCCCGTGTTTGCCAGTGCGGCCCCGGATCGGGTCCGGGGTTTCAGCGCCCGCGATCGATGGATCCCGGAGCAAGTCCGGGATGACAGCCAAAGAGTCCGGGATGACAGCCAAGGGAACGGGGTGGCAGCCAAAGAGCCCGGGGTGGCAGCCAAAGAGTCCGGGGTGGCAGCCAAAGAGTCCGGGATGACGGCCAAAGAGTCCGGGATGACGGCCGAGGGGCCCGGGATGACCAACAGCCCGAGGTCCCCCGCGGCCGGCAGCCTGACGTCTCGGAGGACTGGCAGTCAATGGTGCGGGACGACAGGCGGCTTGATGCCACCGATGGCAGGCAGCCGGCGCTCCGGCATGGCATGCTGAACGGCATCGGACCATGACCGCCGCCACAATTTCCCCGGCGCAGCAGCCAGCACTGGCCCCGGCCCGCGAGGCCGGCCCGTGGCTGCGCGCCTGGCGGCGGCTGCGCCGGCGCCGGGGTGCGATGGTGGGCCTGGTGGTGGTGCTGGCCTTTGTGGCGCTGGCGCTGTTTGCCCAGTGGATTGCGCCCCAGGACCCGATTGCCACCAACTGGGGTGCGATCCGCAAGGCGCCCAGTGCGGCGCACTGGCTCGGCACCGACGAGATCGGCCGCGACGTGTTGTCGCGCGTGATCTGGGG
This sequence comes from Betaproteobacteria bacterium, assembly GCA_031368125.1. Lineage (GTDB taxonomy): Bacteria > Pseudomonadota > Gammaproteobacteria > Burkholderiales > Burkholderiaceae_C > CAISIP01. Next base: position 2,887 of record JANLQZ010000254.1, on the reverse strand, counting down.
CACACAGGCCTCTTTGCTGGCGGGTGTGGCCAGTGTTTCGATCTCGCTGCTGCTTGGCGTTCCCATCGGTCTGGCGGCGGGTTTCCTGGGTGGCTTCGCGGACGGCCTGATCTCGCGCATCACCGACGCCTTCCTGGCCTGCCCGTTCCTGATCCTTGCCATTGCGCTGGCGGCGTTTCTGGGCCCCAGCCTGACCAACGCGATGATCGCCATCGGTGTGTCGGCGACGCCGATCTTCGTGCGGCTCACGCGCGCCCAGGTCATCAACGTCAAGGTCGAGGACTACATCGAGGCGGCGCGGGCGGTGGGCAACCCGCCGCTGCGCATCGCGCTGCGCCATGTCATGCCCAACATCCTGGCGCCGCTGATGGTGCAGGCCACGCTGGCCATCGCCGCCGCCGTGATCGCCGAAGCCAGCCTGTCTTTCCTCGGCCTGGGCCAGCAGCCGCCCGCGCCGAGCTGGGGCAGCATGCTCAACACGGCCAAGAACTATGTGGACAACGCGCCCTGGATGGCGATCTGGCCCGGTCTGTCGATCTTCCTGCTGGTGCTGTCGTTCAATCTGCTGGGCGACGGACTGCGCGACGCGCTCGACCCGCGCCAACGCTGACAGCTTGCTGGCCAGCCCTCGCCCAAGCCCAATTCCATCACTTTCCCTTGATCGAAACACCATGCAATTCAACTGGACCAATCCCTACCCCACTACCCGCAGCCCGGTGTTCGCGCGCAACGTGGTCTCGACCTCGCAACCGCTGGCAGCGCAGGCCGGGTTGCGCATGTTGTACAAGGGCGGCAATGCGGTGGATGCGGCCATCGCCACAGCCGCTGCCATGACGATCGTCGAGCCGGTCTCCAATGGGCTGGGCAGCGACAACTTCGCGATCCTGTGGGACGGGCGGCAACTGCATGGCCTGAACTCCTCGGGCGTCGCGCCGGCGGCCTGGAACCCGGATTATTTCAAGCGCCGGCACGACGGCACGATCCCGCTACGCGGCTGGGACACGGTCACCACACCCGGCGCAGTGGCCGGCTGGGTGGCGCTGTCGCAGCGCTTCGGCAAGCTGCCGTTTGCCGACCTGCTGGAGCCTGCGATCGAGCTGGCCGAGCGCGGCCACACGGTGGCGCGCATCGTGGCCGACAAGTGGGGGCGGCAGGTCCCGTTGTTGCAGGAGCTGCCGGGTTTCGCCGAGGCTTTCATGCCGCACGGCCGCGCGCCGCAGCCGGGCGAACGCTTCGTGTTCGCCGCCGCCGGCGCGACGCTGCGCAAGATCGCGCTGACCAAGGGCGAGGCCTTCTACCGCGGCGAGATCGCCGCGCAACTGGCAGCCCATGCGGCGGCCAACGGCGGCAGCCTGACGGCAGCCGACATGGCGGGTTACCAGCCGCAGTGGGTGACCCCGATCCAGAAGGACTACGCCGGTTACACATTGCACGAGATTCCGCCCAACGGCCAGGGCATTGCCGCGCTGATGGCCCTGGGCATGCTCGACCAGCTCGACCTGGGCGCGCACGCAATCGACAGCGTGATGTCGCAGCACCTGCAGATCGAGGCCATGAAGCTGGCATTTGCCGACACCTACCGCTGGGTGGCGGATGCGCGCGCCATGACCGAGGTGTCGGCCGCCGACCTGTTGTCGGACGCCTACCTGAGGCAGCGCGCGCGCCTGATCAACCCCGACCGGGCGACCGAATTCCAGCATGGCACGCCACCGACGGGCGGGACGATCTACCTCACCGCGGCCGACGAGAGCGGCATGATGATCAGCCTGATCCAGTCCAACTACATGGGTTTTGGCAGCGGCATCGTGGTGCCGGGCACGGGCGTGAGCCTGCAAAACCGGGGGCACGGGTTCTCGCTGCAACCGGGCCATCCGAACCTGGTGCGCGGCGGCAACCGGCCGTTCCAGACCATCATTCCCGGCTTTCTGACCAGGAACGGCAAGCCGCAGATGAGTTTTGGCGTGATGGGCGGCAACATGCAGCCGCAGGGGCATCTGCAGAGCCTGGTGCGGATGTTGACCCATGGCCAGCAGCCGCAAACGGCCTGTGACGCACCACGCTGGAAGGTCGGCACCGGGCTGGAGATCGATTGCGAGCCGACCATGGCGCCCGCCCTGGTGCAGGGTTTGCGTGAGCGCGGCCACCGGGTGGAGGAACATCTGGACTCCTATATGGACTTTGGCGCCGGCCAGTTCATCTGGAAACTGTCGGACGACCCGGAGGATGGTTATGCCGCCGCGAGTGATTCCCGCCGGGACGGGTTTGCTGCCGGGTTCTGAGCAAAAAGTGGCAGCATGGCGCAAAAATAGGCCTAAATTCCCCTGCAGTTCTGCCGTTAAGACTTGTACGAGCACCGAAAAGACCGCTCGTGCAACCGAGGCCAAGGAACACAATGCAGCTGCCATCCGTCGATCGACAACCAGTTTCGCGTCCAGCCGGCGCGGATCTGGTGGTGGCACACGGCCCCAAGGTGGTCCCGGTGCCACCGATCAATCCGCCGGCGACGGCCGTGGCGGCCCCCGGGGTGGTGAACAACATCGGTGACAGCGCCGCGCGAAATGACAACGAAGCCGTGTACGCCAGCGTGTCCGATCCGGCCCGGCGCGGCTCCGAAGCCGCGACCGGCTCCAAGGACTGGACCATCCGCCGGCCAGAGCCGGAAAAGGTCGTCGAACCGCCGTTACCGCCAATTTCCAGGCTGTTGCTGGATTTCCTGCAGTCGGTATGGCGTGCCAGCGGCGGCGCGATCGAGATTGCCCAGTCGCAGAACCAGAGCCTGCCGGTCAACGACCGCAACCCGAACGCCACGCCCGGGCTGTTCGCCAAGGAAGACCTGACCTACACGCCGAGCAAGATCAAGAAGAACGAAAAGCTTTGATCCGGCGGC
>JANLQZ010000246.1:0-2737 GCA_031368125.1 Betaproteobacteria bacterium | reverse complement strand
GGCGCCTACCTGCAGGGCTACGGCAACAGCAAGAGCGGCAGCAACGACGCCGAGGTGGCGCGCGCCATCGCACTGGCCAACCAGTTCAGTGCCATCGTGCTGGCGGTCAGCGTGGGCAATGAAATGCTGATCTTCGATTACAACAAGATCGACAGCCCGGCAACGCTGGCGGGCTACATCACCAAAGTGCGCAACGCCATCAACCAGCCCGTCACCACCGATGACAACTACGGTTTCTGGAAGACCGCGCCGCACACCATCACCGACACCGTCGACTTCGTTGCGCTGCACACCTATGTGGAGCAGGACACGCTCTACGCCGCAGGCCTGTGGGACTGGCAGCAGCTGGGCGCCGCACCCGCAGCGCGCGCCGCTGCGATGATGGACGCGGCCATCGCGGCCACCAAGGTGCAGTACAACTCGGTGCGCAGCTACCTCGACTTCGCCGGCCTGCCGCACCTGCCCATCGTGGTCGGCGAAACCGGCTGGCATGCGGTGAACACCGGCAACGCGGGCGGCAACTTGCCCTTCCGTGCCAGCCCGGCCAACCAGAAGATGTTTTATGACAGGCTGCGCACCTGGGAAGCCACCGACCGCACCGGCACCGGCCCGCGCGCCATCTTCGTCTTCGAGGCCTTTGACGAACCCTGGAAGCTGGATGACAACTTCTGGGGCATGTTCACGGTCGACCGCAAGGCACGCTGCGCGATCCAGACACTGAAGGCCAACAACAGCGTGGCCGGTGGCGCGGTATGGGTCTACGACACCTCGTCGCCTTGCGACGCGGCCAGCGCCCTGTACTTCCAGACCTTGAGCGTGGGCACGGCGGTCAGCACCAGCCGTTTCACCGTCTTTGCCGACGTGGCCACGGCGGGCGAAGCCGTGCAGACGGGCGCCGACTGGGCGGCCTTCGGCAAGCAGACCGGTGGCGTCACGGCCGACCGGCCACTCACCACCGCCACCTTCGCCCCCGGCGACGCGCCGCAGAGCCTGGAAATCACCCCCACGCCGGCCGACTACGGCTGGGGCATCCTGCGCTACGGCAACGCCGCCAACCTGTCGGCCTTCTCAGGCGGCAGCATCACGGCCTGGATCAAGACCACGGGCTACCCCGGCAAGATCGAGCTCGGCATCAGCACCGACACCGAAGACCGCAAGGGCGCCGAGGCCTACCTGCAGCTGTCACCCGGCGACTACAGCTACTGCAACACGGGCGCCTGGTGCAAGGTGAGCATCCCGGTGTCGGCCCTCATGGCGGCCAACCCCAAGCTCGACCTGCGCGCAGTGTTGCTGCCCTTCATCATCGCCGACCGTTACGCCATCACCGGCAAGCCGCTGAACACGACCGGCCTGCCCAAGGTCTACCTCGACGCCGTCTACTGGTCGAAGTGAGTGCACCGACCGCCCTGCCGGTGCTGCGCTCGTGGCTGAGCAGCCGCGACAGTGGCGCCCGGCTGGCGCCGCAACCGGACCTGGCTTGGCATCAAGGCCCCGCGCTCGCCGGGCCATGCGCCGCGACAGACCCCGCAGCGGCGGGGTCGACCGTCTTTGTTGATCCGGCGCGCCGCATGCAGACACTGATGGGCTTCGGCGGCGCCTTCACCGAGGCCGCCGCGCTGACCTGGCAGCAATTGGCGCCCGCTGCGGCCGACGATTTTCTACACGCCTGCTTCAGCCCCACCGACGGCCACGGCTACGCGCTGTGCCGGGTGCCCATGGGTGCAGCGACTTTGGCCTGGGCAATTACGCGCACGTGCAAACGCCGGGTGACTTCGCGTTGGCCAGCTTCACCATAGACCGCGACCGCCAGCACCTCCTGCCCTTGATCCACGCGGCGCAGGCGGTGGCTGGCCGGCCGCTGCAACTGCTGGCCTCCCCCTGGAGCCCGCCGGCCTGGATGAAGACCACCGGCCAGATGAACCACGGCGGCCAGCTGCGGCCCGAATGCCGGGCCGCCTGGGCGCAGTGCTACGTGATGTTCATACGGGCCTACGCCGCCGAGGGCGTGCCCATCTGGGGTGTGTCGGTTCAAAACGCACCACAGGCCGTGCAACGCTGGGACTCGTGCATCTACAGTGCCGAAGAAGAGCGCGACTTCGTGCGCGACCACCTCGGCCCTGCGCTGCACGCGGCCGGCCTGGCGCAGGTGAAGATCATCGTGCATGACCACAACCGTGACGAACTGCTGCAACGCGCCGCGACCATTTACGCCGACCCGGAGGCCGCGAAATATGTCTGGGGCGCCGGCTTCCATTGGTATGTGGAAGACCACTTCGACCATGTGCAAGCTTTGCATGACGCCTGGCCCGACAAGGCCCTGCTGTTCACCGAGGGCTGCCAGGAAGGCGGGCCGCACCACGGGGCATGGTCACTGGCCGAACGCTATGCGCGGTCCATCATTCAGGACCTGAACCACTGGACGGTGGGATGGATCGACTGGAATCTGCTGCTCGACGAATTTGGCGGACCCAACCACGTGGGCAACTACTGCAGCGCGCCGGTGCTGGCCGACGCCAGCCGCGCCGCGCTGCACTTCCAAAGTTCATACGCTGCCCTGGGCCACTTCGCACGCTTCATGCAACCCGGCGCGCAGCGCGTGCTGTGCGCAGCCACGCGCCAGGCGCTGGAATGCACCGCAGCCGTCAACCCCGATGGCAGCCTGGCCGTGGTGGTGCTCAACCGCAGCGATGTCGCGCTGCACTTCAAGCTGCAACTGGGCGCGCGTTCTGCCGCCCTG
>JANLQZ010000197.1:0-2089 GCA_031368125.1 Betaproteobacteria bacterium | reverse complement strand
TCGACAAGGCAGTCTGGACGACAAAGCGCCTTCCGTACCGCCAGCGCGGCAATGCAAACCGCAATTCGGGAGTTATGCCCGAGCGCGCCACATCCGCAGCGCCCGCGGCAGCACCAGCACCGCCACCACGATCGCCAGCAGCGTGGCCGACATCGGGCGCTGCAGGAAGATGCCCCACTTGCCTTCACCGATCGACAACGCATTGCGCAACTGCGCCTCGGCCAGCGGGCCCAGGATCATGCCCACCACCACCGGAGCGGTAGGAAAGTCGAAGCGGCGCATCACCACACCGACCAGGCCGATCGCGTACAGCAGCACCAGGTCGAACGCGCTCTGGCGCATGCCGTAGACACCCACGGTCGCAAAGATCAGGATGCCGGCGTACAGGTGCGGCTTGGGTATCTTCAGCAGCTTGACCCACAGGCCGACCATCGGCAGGTTCAGGATCATCAGCATCACGTTGCCGATATACAGCGAGGCGATCAAGGCCCACACCAACGCGGCCGAGGTGGTGAACAGCTGCGGCCCGGGCTGGATGCCGTAATTCTGGAACGCGCCGAGCAGGATCGCCGCCGTGTTGGACGTCGGTATGCCCAGCGTGAGCAGCGGAATCAGCGTGGCGGTGATGGCCGCGTTGTTGGCCGCCTCGGGCCCCGCCACGCCTTCGATGGCGCCCCTGGTGCCGAACTCGGACTGGTCGCGGGCCAGTTTCTTCTCGGTGGCATAACTCAGGAAGGTCGGTATCTCGCTGCCGCCGGCCGGGATGGTGCCGAACGGGAAACCGATCGCCGTTCCGCGCAGCCAGGCCGGCCACGAGCGGCGCCAGTCGTCCTTGGTCATGTGCACCGCGCTGAGCTTGTTCTGCGTCTCGCTGGTGCCGCCTTCGTACAACACCGCATACAGCGATTCGCCGACCGCGAACAAGCCCACCGCCACCAGCACGATCTCAATGCCGTCGAGCAGTTCCGGCACGCCGCCGGTATAACGGGCCTGGCCCGAAATCTGGTCCATGCCGATCAGCCCGGTCGCCAGGCCGATGAACAGCGCCACCATGCCGCGCAGCGTGCTGCGGCCCAGCACGGCACTGACGGTGGTAAAGGCCAGCAGCATCAGCATGAAATATTCGGGTGGGCCCAGGCGCACCGCGAAGTTGGCCAGCAGCGGCGCGAACAGCGTCACCAGCACGGTGGCGATGGTGCCGGCCACGAACGAGCCGATCGCCGACGTCGCCAGTGCGGCGCCGGCGCGGCCGCTCTTGGCCATCTTGTTGCCTTCCATCGCCGTGACCATGCTGCCGGTCTCGCCCGGCGTGTTGAGCAGGATCGAGGTGGTGGAGCCGCCGTACATGGCGCCGTAATAGATACCGGCAAAGAAGATCATCGAGGCCGTCGCGTCGACCTTGGTCGTGATCGGCAGCAGCATCGCCACCGCCACCGCCGGGCCGATGCCTGGCAACACGCCGACTGCGGTGCCCACGGCGCAACCGACGAAACACCAGAGCAGGTTGATCGGTGTTGCCGCAGTGGCAAAACCCATCATGAGTTGGTTCCACAAGTCCATGTTCAGCGCTCCATGGCGCGGCGTGCCACGCGCGATGCATGCACCGCGAGGACTATTCGGGGAACACCGCGCAACCGGCTGCGCCGGGGCGCTGGTGTTGCCCCCTTGAGGGGGGAGACGGCTACACGCAGTGAGCCGTAACGGGGGTGTTTCATTTCAGATCCACCCGGTCGAGGTCAGGCCGGGCAAATTGATCGCCAGCAGCTTGGTGAACATCCAGTACACCGGCGCGGCGATCGCCAGGCCGATCAGCGCGTCGCGCACGACCTGGCCCACACCACCACCCGCCCGCGGCCGACCCTGCGCGTCGGCGTTGCGCAGGCCGCGCACCGCGAGCACAAAACACAAGGCGCAACTCAGGATGAACCCGATCGTCGTGATCAACGCCGCGTTGGCCAGCAAGGCGGCCGAAATCCAGGCAAAACCGGGCCAGTAACCATGTTCGGCGCCACTCGGATCTTCCATGTTGCGAAAGCCACCGGCGCGCGCTTCCCAGATCACCCAGACGCCGCACACGACCAGCACCACA
>JANLQZ010000155.1:0-4771 GCA_031368125.1 Betaproteobacteria bacterium | reverse complement strand
CTGCGCGCGCAGTCCGACGGCCGCCGCGGGCGCTGCAGCGGTGCTGGTCTGGTGCTGAAAATCCTGGCTCTCCAGCCACGGCGCGGTGACGACCGCATCGAGCTGGTCGTGGCGCAGGTTGGCCACGATCGGCACCCGTTCCAGCCGCGTCTCGCTGGAGCGCAGCTCCAGCGTGGCTTCGTCCAGCGTGACATACAGCGACACCGCCGGGCAGTCGCGCCCTTCCAGCAGCGTATAGGTCTGCACCACCGCATCGGGCAGCATGGTGATCTTGAAGCCGGGCATGTACACGGTGGACAGGCGCGCGCGACCCAGTTGGTCGATGGCGCTGCCCGGCTGCAACGCCAGTCCCGGCGCGGCGATGTGGATGCCGACCACCACGGTGCCCGAGCCCAGGCCCAACACGCTCAGCGCATCGTCAATCTCGGTGGTGGCCGAGTCGTTGATCGAGAACGCCCGCACCATCGCCAATGGCAGCACGTCCTTGATGGCGGGCGCCTCCAGCGCCGGGAAGCCGGTACCCTTGGGAAAATTCTCGAACAGGAAGCGGCGCCAGTGAAACTGGTACGGCGAATCGATGGCGCCGACGCGTTGCAGCAAGTCCAGCGGCGCGGTATGGGTGGCGCGCGAGGCATCGACGACCGCCTTGTACTCGGGCGCGTTCTTGTCGGGCTTGAACAGGATCTTGTACAACTGCTCGCGTATCGACCCGGGACAACGGCCCTGGCTGAGTTCCCCAACCCAGTCGTCGATCTGGGCCTGCAGCATCTTCTTTTTCTCTATCGCCACCAGAGCCTGGGCCAGCACGTCGGCCGAGGCCTTGCGGAAGCGCCCCTTGCCCGCGCGGCGGAAATAGTGCGGCGCCTCGTACAGGCGAAACAGCGTGCCCGCCTGCTGCTCCAGCGTGGCCTTGTCGCTGAAATAATCGCGCGCCAGCTCGGCGAAACCGAATTCCTCCTCGGGCGAAAACTCCCAGGCCATCTCCAGTTCGATGGTCTGGCTCAACGCCTGGGCAGTACTGACAAAAACCGCTGGCGCGGGCTTATCGAACTTGAGCAGCATGTTGGAGGCTTTCACCTTGACCCGCTTGCCGCTGTCAAGCTCCACCTGCGCCGACGAATCGGCCTCGGACAACAGCCGTCCGGCCATGAACTTGCCGGCTTCTTCAAACAATAGGAACATGGGCTGGATTGTCCCAGCTATTTGCCGATCGACCGGCAGGCCCGCCGGAAGCGTTCCCCGGCGCCGCACCGAAAGTTGCGCGCACGCCGCATCGCGAGGCTGGCCGCGCGCGGCGGGAAGCGGCAGGCCACCTACGCCAGGTCCAGAAAGTCCAGCACGCCACCCAGGTGCGCGTCGAAGTCGCTCAGCGCATGGTCGCCGTGCTCGAGCAACCGGACCGTGGCACCCGCATAACGGTCCCGCATTTCCCGCCAGTCCAATACTTCGTCGCCCTTGGCCACCACCGCGTAGTAGTTTTCGGGCCGGCGCGGCGCCGGGCGCTGCAGCAAACGCAGCTGCTCGACAAACGCGGGCTCGAACACAAAGCGCTGCGCCGGGTCATGCCAGCTGCCGTGCTCCCCCACGTACTGCGCCAGATCGCGCGCCGGGTAGACGGCCGGGTTCAGCACTACCGCCTTGCAGTCCAATTGGTCCGCCACCCAGCCGGCATAAAACCCGCCAAGCGAGGAACCAACCACCGCCATGGTCGGCCGCGGCCAGGCGGCGACGCCCTGCATCACCAGCCGCACCGCCTCCTGCGGCGAAGGTGGCAGTTGCGGACACCACCACACCACCGAAGGGTGATCGCATGCCACCCGCTGCGCCATCTGCCGGGCCTTGGCCGACAGGGGCGAGGACCTGAATCCGTGCAGGTACAGCAGGTGGGTGGTCGGCATCGCAGGCATCATAAGCAGATCGGGCGCCGGCCGCGAGGACACGGGATAATCGACCCATGGCCGTCGTGTTTGAAAAACCTTCCCTGCTGGCGCGTATCCTGCCGTGGTTCACGGGCTTCGATGCTGCGCTGGTTGTGGTGGTGGTGGTGCTGGGCGCGGCCGGGTTGTTGACGATGTATTCGTCCGGCTTCGACCATGGCACGCGCTTCGAAGACCATGGGCGCAACATGCTGATCGCCGCGGCCATCATGTTCAGTGTGGCGCAGGTCCCGCCCCAGCGGCTGATGGCTGTGGCCGTGCCCTTGTATGGGCTCGGCTTGGCATTGCTGGTCGCCGTGGTTTTTTTCGGCGTCACCAAGAAGGGCGCAACGCGCTGGCTCAACATCGGCATCACGATCCAGCCGAGCGAGATTCTCAAGATCGCCATGCCGCTGATGCTGGCCTGGTGGTTCCAGAAGCGCGAAGGGCAACTGCGGCCGCTGGATTTCGCGGTTGGCGCCACGTTGCTGGCCATGCCGGTGGCGCTGATCATGAAACAGCCCGACCTGGGCACCGCGCTGCTGGTGCTGGCAGCGGGAGTCTCGGTCATCTTCTTTGCCGGCTTGCGGTGGAAACTGGTGCTGCCGCCGATCGCGGTCGGATTGATCGGCATCCTGCTGCTCGTGACCTTCGAGCCCGACCTGTGCGCTGACGGCGTGCGCTGGCTGGTGCTGCGCGACTACCAGCAGCAGCGCATCTGCACCCTGCTCGATCCCACGCGCGACCCGCTGGGCAAGGGTTTTCACATCATCCAGGGCATGATCGCCATCGGCTCGGGCGGCGTCTGGGGCAAGGGCTTCATGCAGGGTACGCAGACGCACCTGGAGTTCATACCGGAGCGCACGACCGATTTCATCTTTGCCGCGTTCTCCGAGGAGTTCGGCCTGGCCGGCAACCTGTTGCTGATCGCCGCGTTCCTGTTTCTGGTGCTGCGTGCGCTGACCATAGCCTTGGAAGCGCCCACGCTGTTTTCGCGCCTGCTGGCCGGGGCGCTGGCGATGATGTTCTTCTCCTACGCCTTCGTGAACATGGGCATGGTCAGCGGCATCCTGCCGGTGGTCGGAGTCCCGCTTCCGTTCATCAGTTACGGCGGCACCGCCATGGTGACGCTCGGGCTGGCACTGGGAATGCTGATGTCGATCGCAAAATCCAAGCGGCTGGTGCAATCGTGACCCGGGTGTCCGCGGTGGCGATCATCGGCGTCGGCAACATGGGCGGCGCCATGGCGGCGAACCTGCTCTCGCGTGGCTGGACCGTCCACGTATGCGACCTCGACCACGGCAAATGCCAGGCACTGGCGCGCATCGGAGCCAACGCGTTCGACAGTCCCGCGGCGGCCGTGGCGCGCTGCGCGGTCGCCATCGTGTGTGTCGTCACGGCGCAGCAGGCCGGCGATATCCTGTTCGGCAACGGCGGCGTCGCGCAAGCCATGCAGTTGGGACAAACCATCGTCCTTTGCCCGACGATCGCGCCCGCCGACACCGAAGACATCGCCTTGCGCCTGCGCCCGTTCGGGCTGCACTGCATCGATGCGCCGATGTCAGGCGGGCCGGCCCGGGCGCGTGACGGCAGCATGAGCCTGATGGTGGCCTGCGAGTCGATGGTTTTCGAGCGCCACCGGGTGCTGGTCGAAGACCTGTCCTCGAAGGTGTTTCGAATCAGCGAACATGCGGGCGACGGGGCCCGTACCAAATTGGTCAACAACCTGGCGGCAGGCATCAACCTGGTCGGCGCGGCCGAAGTGCTCGCCCTGGCTTCGCATCTGGGCCTCGACCTTGGCCGCACCCTGGACGTGATCGAGCAGTCCAGCGGCCAAAGCTGGATCGGCTCGGACCGCATGCGCCGGGCGATCGCCGGCGACTACGCGCCGCGCGCCCACATGACGCTGCTCGAAAAGGACACCGGCCTGGCAGTGCAGGCCGCTGTGGACGCAGGTTTCCGCGGGCCCCTGGGCGCTGCGGCGCACGCCGTCTTTGCCGGCGCCAGTATGGGCGGATTGGCCGAGCAGGACGACTCGGCCCTGCTGAAATGGCTGCGTGGCGCGGGTTGAACATCGCGCGCGCCTGAGACCGATCGCGGGGCAGCGATTTCGTCCTGAGACGACGGGAACCGGACGGCGACCCGGGACGAAGCCCGGCACAGCCGGACGAGCACCCGCCGGCTTGTGGTGCCGCAGCTAAAATGGCGCATGATCTCTCGCGAACCCACCATCGAACGTCTGGCGATCGCCAAGGCGCTCTTGCTTACCCCGTTCGGCCTGAACGAATCCCACCTTGCGCGAGCCCTCGCCGAAATCAAGGCGCACCAGGTGGACGAGGCCGATCTTTATTTCCAGTACACCCGCAGCGAGGGCTGGAGCCTGGAAGAAGGCATTGTCAAGACCGGGTCGTTCAGCATCGACCAGGGCGTCGGCGTGCGGGCGGTCAGCGGCGAGAAGACGGCCTTTGCCTACTCGGACGAGATCTCGAACGCATCGCTGCTCGACGCGGCGCGAACGGTGCGTGCCATCTCCACCCGCGCGCAAGGCGCGAAAGCCAAACTGCCTTCGAAGAAGATCGCCTCGACCCGCTCGCTCTACCCCGATCTCGATCCGATCTCGACCCTGGACAGCACGGCCAAGGTCGATCTGCTCGGCAAGGTCGAAAAGCTCGCTCGGTCCAAGGACCCGCGCGTGGCGCAGGTGATGGCCGGCCTGGCGAGCGAATACGACGTGGTGCTGGTGGCGCGGGCGGACGGCACGCTGGCAGCCGACGTGCGCCCGCTGGTGCGCCTGAGCGTGACCGTGATCGCCGAACACAAGGGGCGGCGCGAAATGGGCAGCGCCGGTGGCGGCG
>JANLQZ010000104.1:0-1524 GCA_031368125.1 Betaproteobacteria bacterium | reverse complement strand
AGTGGCGCGTCGATATGGCGCGCCGCCAGCGTGGTTCGGACCGAGTCGATCAGGGTCTTGACATGCGAAATCATGCGTGCGTTCAGCGCCACCGTCAGCGCGCGGCGCGGGGCGCCCAGGCTCGATGCCAGCTCGTGCCCGCAGGTCACGGGCTTGTCGCACAACTGCTCGACCCAGGCGCGCAATTGCAGTTCGTGCTCCGGGTTGCGCACACCGAAACTGGCCGAGATCGCAAACGCCGAGACCCGTGGCGCATGTCTTTGAATAGCCGCCCTCGATGCGGCCTCATCGAGGGCTTGCAGCGCGAACCCGCCAGCGTCGTGGCCCCCGGGCAGGGACACGATGGCGTCCATGCCCAGTAACTCCACCAGGCCGCTGGCCTTGATCTGGGGCGCGTCGTAACCGGCCAGCAACACGCACACCGGCGAGCCCTTGCCCTCGACCACCGAGTTGGTGGTGAGTGTGGTCGACAACGACACCAGGTCAACGTTGGACAACATGGCGTCTGGAAGTTTGTCCAGCGCGCCGCCGATGCCGACGGCCAAGTCGAAACGCGTGGTCAGGCTCTTGGCGGCGGCCACAACCTGTTTGCGCGCGTCGAGCAGCACCGCATCGGTGAACGTTCCACCCGTGTCTATGCCCAGAAAAAACCCCATGCCTTGCATCCTTCCTGTATGAGCAGTTGATCATGCCAGCAACCCTGCGCGGTATCGTGGCCTCGTCACCCTGAACCATGCCACGTGCCTTGCCAGCGCGCCGGTCGCGATGCGACCTAGACAGCAACAGGCGCGCCCTTCAGGCAGCAGTCCCCCGCGGCAAACGGCGCTGAGCAAGTGCGCCCCGTCGCGCGCCTGCCAGATTGTGTTTGAAAGTCGGGAACCGGGGGTACGCAGGTGCTTCGGCGAGCCGCTGAGGCCAGGGTGGGCGGCTCCGCGAATGTCCCCCGTCGTCGGCCTAGGGCCGCCTACTCCTCCTTTATTTCGCTGCGCCGCCCACCCCGGCCTCATCGGCGGCGAGCAGGGTTGGTTCGCGGGGGTTGGCCGCATACCAAGCTTGCAGGGTCAGGTTGGCGGGACGCTTGGCGCAGCGGCATGAAGGGGAAGACCGAAGGGCGGAGCGCAGCCGCAGCGACCAGTGCAACGCTGACTTGATCGGCCAAACGCTTGACGCCGAAATTCAGCGGGCGGCAAAGGCGATCCGATGGAATGACCAGTTCGGCATCACCTTCTTCAGACAGCAGGACCGCTACCGCGACTTGCGTGCCAGACGGACAAGACTGTAAGGCGCCTTCCACTTGCCCGGTAGTAAACCCAGTAGCGAATGCGATCATCGTGAAAGCGTCGGACGTTAGGCGAACTCGCCTCCTCTACTCTGGACCCGATGTCCGGCTGCTGCAAAAGCAAGCCAAGGGCCGCCTGAAGTTCCTTACGCACTGCGCCCGGTGCAGCCGGGCGGTTTTCAGCCCACCAACGAACTACTCGTTCGATCTCTTCAGCAGCGCGGCGAGAAACATGAAGTTCGAGC
>JANLQZ010000084.1:0-1964 GCA_031368125.1 Betaproteobacteria bacterium | reverse complement strand
ACAAGCCGCCGGGGTGGCGCGCGGCCGAGGGCTTCAGCCAGCCGGCGCTGGGTTATCCGCAGTAGCAACCATTCGCGCGTGGCGCGCGTGTCCGGCCCGTTGGCACGGCCGGGGCATCAGGGTTTTTTCGCCTTGGCTTCGGCCACCGCCTTTGCCAGCTGCTCACCAGACTTGTAGTGCGGCACGCGGATGATCAGGCGCTTGGTACGCTGCCAGAAGCTGTTGCTGCCGGCGACCTCTTCCTTCCAGTATTTGTCGGCGAGCTGGATGTTGCGCGGTTCGTCGAGCAGGAACGCGTCGCGCGACCCGGCGCCGCCGAAGATGTACAACTTGCCGTCGACCATCTTCCAGGTATCCGCGTCGCCACCCCAGGGTATGCCATACACCAGGCCGTCGGCACAGAAGCCGCCGTATTGTGGCTGGTACTTCATTGGCTCCTTGTCGAACAGCGCCTTGTGCTCGGCGCTGGCGAACCGGAATGTCACGCCCTGGTACTCGCTCTTGAACTGGGGTGCGCCCTGCACGTACTGGTTCTGCGTGAAGTAGGCCACCAGGTCGGCGCCCTTGAGCATGACCGCGCCGTCGCTTGCGTCCGGCGTGGCGTTGACCGGGCGCAGGGTGCCCGACGGGTTTTGTGCGCTCATGGCGCCACAGCCGGCCAGGCCAACCACCAGCATGGCCAGCGAAAGGAAGCGCAAAAGTGTCTTGTTCATAAGGTGGTTTCCAGTGTGTAGTTATCGATTGAGGTAAGAGCTGCGGCGCCCGGCAATGGTTCCGCAACAGTGCCGGCATAAGGCGCCGGCCAGCCAAACAATGCGCTGGCCTGCTCGCAGCGGCGACGCAGATCGTGCTTGTCGGCGCCACCCAGGTGGATGATGCCGTAACGGTAGCTGCCCAGCCACTTGAAGTCGCGTTCCATCGAGCCGCGTGGTTTGGGGAACTCGAGCAGCATTCCGTCCGCAAACGCGCGCGCAAACGTGGCGCGCTGGTCGGCGGTGGGCATGGCAACCGGTGTGCCCGCGTCGAAGATGCGGTATACAAAGCTCGACGCCGCGCCCGCCACCGGCTGCGTGCGCGGCAGGTCGCCCGGGTCGCGGCCCCAGGCGAGCTCCAGCGCCATGCCGTGCAGGTCGATGCCGCCGACGCGCAGGTACAGGTCGGAGAACTGCGGTGCCATGCGCGGGTTGAACTCGATCACGGTCAGCTTGCCGGTGGCCGGGTCGTGAAAAAACTCCATGTTGAACATGCCGTGCGTGAAACCGATCGCACCCAGGAACCGTCGTGCCACATCCATCGCGCGATCATGGATGTCCTGCGGCAACTCGCCCGGGTAGTCGAAACGCATGAACGCATCGGTGCCGGGATACATCACGGCCTGGACGATTCCGATTTCATGCGCGGCACCACCGAACACGTAACCGTCCATGTTGTACTGCGCACCCGCCACCGGCTGCTCCAGCAGCATGCGGTGCGCCGTGCCGGCCTGTGGCAGCCGTTGGCGCACGATACGCTCGAACGGTTCGACCAGGTGGCGTATGACCCACAGCTCCCACCAGCCGAAACGCGTGTGGGCCTGCAGTTCCGCGCGGTTGGCGACCCGCGCTGCCAGCACCGAAAACGCGGCTTTGACCGGCTTGACGAACTGCGGGTAACTCAGGCCCTGCGGCACCGGTTCGCCATAGGCCGCATCGAGCGCCGAGAACGGCAGGTTGGCTTCCGGGCAAACCTGCTGCAGCACCTGGCGCGCGTAGAGTTTGTGCTGGCAGGCCAGGATCGCGTTGACCGGCGTGCCGGGCCAGCCCATGCGCTCGGCCAGCAGGGCCGCGGCGAGGGCGCCGAACTGCTCGTGGTTGGACACCACCGCACGCCAGCCCGAACGCTGCGCGCGCCGCTGCAGCCGGTCCACGAAGCGCTGCAGGTCGAACCACGCCAGCCGCGCATTGCTGGGAAAGGAAAAGAGATCG
>JANLQZ010000066.1:0-7107 GCA_031368125.1 Betaproteobacteria bacterium | reverse complement strand
TCCATGTTTGGAGTACCTGTCAAGTCGGTACGTTTTTGTTCTTTGCGTTGTGGCGAATCCGTCAGTGTTTGGGCAGTCAGGCCCGTTGCGAGACCTAGAGAGAACAGAACTGCTCCAGCCGAAGCTGCAATGGCGTTCGACATTTTCATGCTAAATCTCCTCATTTTAAGACAACGCGATAGGCCTAGAAATGCTCAACTTGCGCGTTCAAATTGACGGCTTTTAAAAATCGGGCGGTGCGCCACTGATTGTCGTTTGGAGGCCTAACGTAATGTCGCCTGCGGCCTAACGCAGGCCATATCTTCCACCGTGCGGTCCATATTGACAATCAAAATATCTTGCAAACCCCTTGGCAGCAGGCTTTGCCGGCGGTACACTGTACAAAATACCAGTACTAAAACTTGCCATGAAACCCGCCGCCTTTCCGGTGCTGCGTGCCACGCGTTTGCTGGACCAGGTGCGTGAGCGCATTCGTTACAAGCACTATAGCTTGCGCACCGAGCAAACCTATGTCCAATGGGTCAAATTGTTCGTCAAATGGCATGGGCTGCGGCATCCGCGCGACATGGCGCAACCGGAAATCGAAGCCTTTCTCAGCATGTTGGCCAACGAACGGCAGGTGGCGGCCTCCACTCACAACCAGGCGCTGAGCGCGCTACTTTTTCTCTACCGCGAGGTGTTGGACATTGAGCTTCCCTGGCTCAACGACATTCATCGCCCCCGCTCCCCCAAGCGTATTCCTTCTGTCCTCACAGTTGCTGAGGTGGCGTCATTGTTGGCCGCATTGCCGCCGGATATGGCCTTGGTTGCCCGCCTGCTTTACGGCACCGGCATGCGGTTGATGGAAGGCCTGCGCCTGCGCGTGAAAGACCTCGACTTCGACCGCAGCGCCATCATCGTGCGCGAGGGAAAAGGCGACAAAGACCGTGTCGTCATGTTGCCCCGCACGTTGGCGGGTGACCTGCGCCTTCAAGTGCGGGCCGCGCGAGCGCAGTGGGAGCAAGACCGCCACGCACAGCGCGGTGGTGTGGAGGTGCCCCACGCACTCGAAGCCAAATACCCCGGCGTGGGACAGCGCTGGTGCTGGTTCTGGGTGTTTCCATCCCAATCGCTCTCGGTCGATCCGCGCAGCGGCGAGCAACGCCGTCACCATCAGTACGAAGAGCGCCTGCAACGCGCCATCAAAAAGGCCGTGATGCAAGCCGGCATTCACAAGCCGGTGTCGGTCCACACGTTGCGCCACTCGTTTGCCACCCACCTGCTGCAGGCCGGCAAGGACATCCGCACCGTGCAAGAGCTGCTGGGCCACAGCGACGTGAAAACAACCATGATCTACACCCATGTCCTCAAGGTGGCGGCGGGTGGCACGACCAGCCCGCTTGACGCCCTGCCATCGCCCGGCACGCCAGCCAGCACGACCGTCAAAACCCTGCAAGACATCCAGGCCATGTTGGCATCGTTGACGCTTGCATGAACTCCGTCACGCCCCCTTCCCCCGTGCGCCGGATCGTGCACCTGGAACCGGCTTGGGCTGCATGGCGAAATACCTGACACCGGCCAAATTCTGAAAATGAGCTTCCTGCGTCCACAAGATTGCACCATGCGCTTGGGCGGTTGCATAGATCAAACTGTCGGCCATTGGCAGCCCGTTGCCCGCCGCGGCAAGGGTGACAGCCCAGTCGATTTCGATCACCCGCCCTTGCTGCATGTAGTGCGCGGCGCGAGTCGCGGCAGTCTCGCCCTTGACGCGAAGGAGATACTTGTAAACCTCGTACACCGTAATGATCGGGACGATCAGCCCTTGTGGCCGTGCCACCGCAGGCTCAAACAGCGTGGCACGGGCACCACCGTCAAACACCTCCAGCCAGCAAGACGAATCGACTACCGCCGGCCCGGAGGGCACCGCGTTGCGGCGTGCCATCAGAAACGCTCCGCCTCTTCCTGCAGATTGCTGCCACACCCTTTTAGTTCAGCCTTCAGGTCCGCCAGCGTCGGTACCGGCGCCAGTTCGATCGCTTTGCCATGCCGCGTCACCACCAAGCGGGTGCCTGCTGTCAGGCCCATGGCCTGGCGCACCGCCAGCGGGATGACGACTTGAAACTTCGGGGACAAGGTGACGGTGTTCATATCGATATCATAGCGTAGCACGATTTTGATCGATCATGACCGACCCACCCCTCGCCCGCCGTATCGCCCACCTCGACATGGACGCGTTCTACGCCTCGGTCGAGTTGCTGCGTTACCCGCAGCTCAAGGGCTTGCCGGTGGTCATTGGCGGCGGCAGGCGCGCGGTGGACGATGCGCTGCTGGCGCTGCAGGATTCGCCCGAGGCGCAGGCCGGCGGCAACCCGCGCGCCTTCATTCCGGTGCCGGCCTTTGCCAGGCTGAAAGACTACGCGGGTCGTGGCGTCATCACCACCGCCACCTACGCGGCACGCCAGTTCGGCGTGGGTTCGGCCATGGGCCTGATGAAGGCCGCACGGCTGTGCCCGCACGCGATCCTGCTGCCGGTGGACTTCGAGCAATACCGGCGCTTCTCGCGCCTGTTCAAGGCCACCATCCTGGACATCGCGCCGCAGATGGAAGACCGCGGCGTGGACGAGGTCTATATCGACTTCACCGATGTGCCCGGCGGCCAGCGCGACGGCGGGCGCAGCCTGGCGCGGCTGATCCAGAAAAGCATCTTCGACGCCACCGGCCTCACCTGCTCGGTCGGCGTGGCGCCCAACAAGCTGCTGGCCAAGATGGCCAGCGAGTTCAACAAACCCAACGGCATTTCCATCCTGCACGCGGCCGACCTGCAGACCATGGTCTGGCCGCTGGCCTGCCGCAAGATCAACGGCATCGGCCCCAAGGCCGACGCCAGGCTGCAAAGCCACGGCATCCACACCATCGGCGAGCTCGCGGCGCGCGAACTGCAGTGGCTGATCGACACCTTTGGCCAGAGCACCGGCGCCTGGATGCACGCCGCCGCCTGGGGCCGCGACGAGCGAGCGGTGGTGACCGAAAGCGAGCCGGTCTCGATCAGCCGCGAAACCACCTTCGAACGCGACCTGCACGCGGTGCGCGACCGCGCCGAACTCGGCGCCATCTTCACCCGGCTGTGCGAGCAGGTGGCGGGCGACCTACAGCGCAAGGGCTACGTCGGCAAGACCATCGGCATCAAGCTGCGCTTCGACGATTTCAAGAGCGTCACGCGCGACCACACGCTCGACCACTGCACCGCCGACGCCAAGACCATCCGCGACATTGCCGGCCTGTGCCTCAAGCGCGTGCCGCTGCAGCAGCGCCTGCGCCTGCTGGGTGTGCGCGTGGGTTCGCTGGTCCGGCGCGACTATGTCGATGCGGGCCCGGCCCGCGGCGCACCGCCGCACGCCGCCGAAGCCGCCGCCGAGCCGATCCCGCAGACCGGGCAATTGTTCTGATGCACACGCGCGTACAAAATGCGAATCCGCTCACCCTGCGCCTGGCCTGGCCTGGCCTGTCCCGGGCCATGCTCAGGGAGAACGGTTGATATGTTTGAACGCCAAAGCGTATCAAGCCACGCATTGCCAGAAACAGTACCTGGCCAGCGCCAGCCACCAGCAGCCGGTGGTTGGAGTCCTGCTGCCTGAGCAGCGTGTACCTGAAGGCCAGCGGCTGCGCCGCCGGGCACAACGCGAGCGCCACCAGGCGCACATAGGCGTCGGCCGCACCGGCGTCATGGCCGGCACGCTCGAGGCTTTCGGCCAGCTGCGTTGCGACCGGTCGATGGCGCCTGCAATCAGCGCCTGCGGCCCCGGTATGGCATCCGCGTGGGCCCTGCAGGGAAATGGTTTCCGGCCTGCAGGCCTGCAGGCCTGTGCGTACAGGGCCTGCTTGGCGCGGGCCACCGCCTCGCAGGCGGCCAGCGCATCCGGGTAGCGGGCCGAAAGCCGCTCCAGCGCCGCGAGGTCGAGCCACCCCTGCGCATGGTCCGGGGTCCGCTGAAGCGCGGCAACCTGACCATCGGGCGCAGTCGCCCTTGGCGTGGTCTTTCGGTCTGGTCCTGGCGTCCCGCGCCGGTGGGAGGCGGATCGCACCGTGTCGCGCGAAAGCGCCCGGCAGCCCCTCACGGAAACTGCCGGGCATGGGCGCGCGCGGCGGCTAGAACGCGATGGCGTCCCCGGCGTCGTCCACCGCCAGGGTCAGCGCATTCACGTCGACCAGATCGCCGTTCTCGCTGCCGGCAATCAGGTTGGTCATGAAGTCGAGCAGCGCGGTAACGCTTTGGCCTATGTCCGGTGCGGCCGCCGCGTCCCCACCCCCCCCACCGCCGCAACCGGCCAGCAGGACCGCGGACAAGACGGCGGCATGGATCACTTTTGAGTTCAATTGGTACATGGTGTTTCCCCCGAAGCTGGACTCAGTTGGAACCTGAATTCGGCGTGTTCAGGTATGGAAACACCGCCATAAACGGAACCGTCGCCTGGTCTACCGCGTCGTGGATGTTGGCGGAGCTGGCACCCAGCGGCACGCTGGACGGCTTGCACATCGAGGTCACGCCGGCCACACCCGGAATGCTGTTGAGCTTCAGCGCATCGAAATCGCCATTGATCATGCACAATCCCCCGACCATCGCGACCAGGGCGATGTCGACCACGTCGTCCTTGGGCCGACGGCCGTTTGGAAAACCGGCGTTGTCGGTGCCTCCGGCCAGGGCGTTGCCCGCTACACCGAGCCGGTTCTGGCTTGCGAACGGAACCGGCGCTATTGCCGTATTGAGGCGCAGCATCTCCGACGGTGTCGGATTGGCAGCCGGCTTGTTGACGCCGGTGATGCCGGTGAGGAAGGTGGTAGCCAGGTCGGTACGCGGCAAGTTCGTTGGCGCCACGGTCGCCCCCAGGACCGCGCTCAGCAGGGCTGGCAGGGTCGGGTTGGTCACGTAGGTCAGGAACTGGGCATCGTCCTTCGGGCTCGAGGCGTTGAACTTGTCCTTGTCGGGCAAGCCGATCACCACTTCGTTGATCAAGGGATTGCCCAGGCGCGAAACCTGAGCCCATGCGCCACCCGACTTTTCGGCTTTGTCGTTGCCCGAGCCGGGAGCCCCATTCACCAGCCGCGCCTGTCGCAAGCTGGCGGTGGTCCAGCCGCCGATGACCGGCTCGCCACCCGCGGTCAAACAGTCCTTGTGCACCTCGAGCGCCAATGTCGTGACATTGGTCTTCTGGATTTCATGCCGCCCACCCATGCCCGCCGCATCCTTGTTGGCCGGGTCGAGCAGAAACGATGCCGGGGCGTTGACGAGATCGAAGATTGCTCCCAGATTGACCGCGAAACCCTCCTGGCGCTGCCCGACGAAGACCCGTCCCTGGTCCTTGCCGGCCGGACAGCCCGGGATCGTCACGGTATGGATGTGTTTGGCCGCGTAAGCGGGATAGTCGGCGATCGTCTTGCTCCCGATGTTGTCCACCGGTTTCTCGAATGTGGCGCCACCTCCGGTCTTAGTCAGGGGAGCGGGCGAGCCGCGGCGCCGGTCGCCGCGCACCACGTTGACCGTGTAAGTCTCGTTGACGTTGAGATTGGCGTCATTCAGGTTGCTGACGGCCCCGGCCTGGATCAGGGGGATTGCGACGCTGGCTCCGCCAATCGGCAACACTATGGACTTGAGCGCGTTCTTGAACCGGAACTGGAACGTGATGTCTTCCCGTGCATCACCGTTGTTGTCGATGTGAATCTCGTACAGCGCATTGGGGTCGAGTGAATAATAGTTCGGCCCACCGTAGGCGCCCTGCAGTGGCTGGTAATTGGCCAACAGCGTCACGTAGTCCGAGCGCCCGCCGCTGCCGTTGGCGGCAACGCCCTCGTAACTTCGGAACATGTAGAAGTCGGTGCCATCCACCTTGGGCTGGGTGGCGATGAACGGCGCTTCGCGGTGGCTCGACGCCATTGCGCTGCCGGCGACGACGAGCAGTAGGCAGGCGCGAGAAACGTGCCCGAATTTCAATTGCATGGTGGATCTCCTTGGTGGTTACAGCGGATGCTGTATTGCCAGTACGCGGCCGATCGCCAACCGGATTCAAAAAGGCCGAAACCACCGGCCGCGACGCGCCAGCCAGCGCCGCCGGCTGGAATACAGTAGGGCCATGAACACAGATTTCAGCACCCCGAACTGCTTTTCGCTCACCACCGAGCAGCACATTGCGCACCTGGTGCTCAGCCGGCCGCAGGCGCTCAACACCATGGACGCGCGCTTCTGGCGCGAGCTCGACGCGGCGCTGACCGCCATCCACCGCGACGGCGGCGCGCGCGTGCTGGTGATCTCGAGCACCGGCAAGCATTTCAGCGCCGGCATGGCGCTGGAAACCTTCTCGGGCGTCCAGATGGACGACCAGAGCCCCGAGGGACGCTCGGCCATGTTCGACCTGATCACCGAGATGCAGGGCACCTTCAGCAAGCTCGAGTCGTTGCGCATACCGGTGATCGCGGCGATCCAGGGCGGGTGCATCGGGGGCGCGGTCGACATGGTGACCGCCTGTTGCCTGCGTTACGCCACGGCGGATGCATTTTTCTGCATCCAGGAGATCAACATCGGCATGGTGGCCGACGTGGGCACGCTGCAACGCCTGCCCAAGCTGATTCCCGAGGCGATCGTCAAGGAACTGGCTTATACCGGGCGGCGCCTGCCGGCGGCCCGCGCGCTGGCGCTGGGGCTGGTCAACGAGGTGTTCGATTCACCCGAGGCCCTGCTCGCAGGCGCCATGCTGGCGGCGCGCGATATTGCCGCCAAGCCGCCGGTGGCGATCTGGGGCACCAAACAGGCCATCCACTACGCGCGCGACCATTCGGTGCAAGACGCGCTGCGGCAGATGGGCTGGCTGCAGAGTGCGATCTGGAGCAACCGGCACGTGCGCGAAGCGGTCACGGCGATGAAGGAAAAACGCGCCGGCCAGTTTACCGACCTGCCGGCCCTGCGCGGCTTCGGCGACGACGCAAACTATTGATCTTTCGTAACTACTCAGCCCAATTTTAGGAGGCCGAATTGGGATTCAGCCGAAGCTGGGCTGAAGCGGCGCGCCCTTGAAGGTGGCGACAAGTGCCTCAAAGATATTGGCCCCTTGCTTGTGCATGGTGGCGCAATACGAGCGG
>JANLQZ010000055.1:0-1632 GCA_031368125.1 Betaproteobacteria bacterium | reverse complement strand
CCCCCCGGGCAAGGTATTCCCGGTGCACAAGCTGCTGATCCGCGACTACGGTGTACCGTTGCTCGAAGGCCTGATGCTCGACCCGCTGGCACCCACGATCGGCAATGCGCTGGCCACGAACAGGAATTCATGGCGGCCGCTGGCCACCAGCGGGTCGAGCATCAGGCCTTCGAGCAACGGTACACCGTAGTCGCGGATCAGCAGCTTGCGCACCGGGAATACCTTGCCCGGGGGGAAGGGCAGCACCTCGACCGCGAAGTTGTCGGCGCCTACGATCGCCACCTCGCGTTCGGCCAGCCACAACGCGGCTGCCACGTCGATGCCGGGCTCGATGTCGAAGGAGGGGTGCTTGACGCCCTTCTGCGCCTCGAGCCAGCCGGTGCGCAACAACACCGCGTCGCCGCGCTGCGGCGACACGCCCGCAGCCGCGGCGGCGGCCTCGAGATCGGCCGCGCCGATCGATTCGCCGCTCTCCAGTGGCCGGCCCTTGAGCCGCACCAGGTCGAGCAGCAGGCCACGCGTGAAGATCGGGGGCATCTTCTCAACCCCGAGCCGAGCCGCGCCGCTGGTGCTGCGGATGGTGTCGCCCAGATAACCGTTGTAGAGCTTGTCGTCGTACCAGGCATGGCACAAGGCGTCGACATGGGTGCCTATATGCAGCGGCATCACCACCGAGTCCTCGGCGAACTGGAAGCCGTCCGGGCGCCCGGCTCCGGCGGCGTAGTCGCCGCCGTCACGGCCCATGAAATGCTGCAGTCCGCAGCGGTGCGCCGGCACCGGCGTCCTGGACGAGAGCCGTTGCGCCAGGCGCAGCACCTCGCCGCTGCGCACCAGCGCGCTGGCGCGGCGCACCTGGTCGGGGCCGATGAAATTGAGTGCGCCGCGTTCGTCCTCGGCGCCCCAGCGGTTCCAAGCTTCCTGGCTCAATTGGTGCTCGCTTTCCAGAGTAGGTGGCCGCGCCGTGTGCCGGTGCGGCGGGGTGGCGGCGGCTTCATGCCCGGTGGCCCAGGCGCGCCGACAGGCGCCGCGCGGCGTCGCGCAGGCGCTCGACCGCCGGGTCGCGTTCGTCGAAGCTGCTCGCGTCGCCCATCATGGTCAACGCCAGCACGATCGAACCGGCGGCGTCGAACACCGGTGCGCTCACGGCATTCACGCCGCGCTCGTTGACGTCGGCGATGATCGCGTCGTGGATCGACGCCAGGCGCTGTGCACGCACCTGCTCCAGATGCGCATCGGCCGCCTCGCGGGTCCGGAACGGCGCGTCGGGGATGTGTTGCACGGCGGCGATTTCGGCGTCCAGGTAACGCGCCGTGAGCTGCGGTGCCGAGAACGCGGCAAACACCTTGCCGGTGGACGACCCGAGCAGCGGCAGCACCATGCCGCAACGCAGGTGCACGTCGAGCGCCTTGCGCGCCTCGATCCACCAGATCAGCGTCGGGCCCAGGTTGCCCCAGACGCCCAGCCCCACCGTCTTGTCGGTCTCGCGGCTGAGGTCCTCAAGGCAGGGGCGAGCCAGGTGGACGGCGTTGAGCGTGGCCACGTTGCCCGAGCCGACGTCGGTGTTGGCCGCGTTGTCGTAGGGATGCACCACCATGTACTTGCCGGCACCGAATGCCAGCGGCTTGCGCGCGC
>JANLQZ010000053.1:0-3072 GCA_031368125.1 Betaproteobacteria bacterium | reverse complement strand
CTGGCCGTTGACGAGCTCACAGAAATCACCGGCCAGTCCGAGGACGAAGCCAAGACCTTGATCATGAAAGCGCGCGAGCATTGGTTTGCCAATGAAGCCGCTTCTCACGAGTAATGGTCATGAAAGGTAGCACTACAAATGTCCAGCACGACTGTCGCCGAGTTTGCCAACGAACTCAAGAAATCAACCGCCACGTTGCTTGAGCAACTGCAGGCGGCCGGGGTGGCCAAATCGGTCGCGACCGATAGGCTGACCGATGCCGACAAGCACAGCTTGCTCAACTACCTGCACGCCAGCCACGGCACCGCAACATCGGAGCGCAAGAAGATCACGCTGGTGAAGAAATCCACCAGCGAGATCAAGCAGGCCGATTCCACCGGCAAGGCGCGCACGATCCAGGTTGAAGTACGCAAGAAGCGCACTTTTATCCGCCGTGAAGACGGCGTCGAAGCATTGGCGGAAGGTCATGCCGCCGAGCCGGAACACGCAGCGGTGGCGGTACCGGCCATCGACCACGCGGAATTGGCCCGGCGCGAGGAAGAGGCGCGCCGGCAGGCGGAGCTGATCCGCCGCCAGGAAGAAGAACTCGCGCAAAAACGCCAGCAGCGCCAGGAGCAGGAGGCGCGCGCCCGGGCGGTGGCCGAGACGGCCACGGCCGCCGCCGCCACCGCGGCGTCGGTGCAGAACAAGGTGCTGGCCGAAGTGGCCGACCACATGGTGGACGACCGCGCTGCCGACGAGGCCGCTGCCGTTGCACTGGCCAAGTCCCAGGCCGAGGCCAAACAAAAGGTCGCGGCGGAATCGAAGGCGCGGGCCGACGAAGAGGTTGCGCGCGCGGCCGACCTGGGCAATCGTCGCCGCAAGGCCGAGGCCGAGGCCGCCGCGATCCGTACCATGATGGCGACGCCGAAGAAGGTCCTGGTAGCCAAGAAGCCTGAAGAGATCAAGCCGGTGGCCAAGGATGGCGCTGCGGATGCCGGCAAGGCGGGCGTGAAAGGCACGTTGCACAAGCCGGCGGCAGGCAGTGTCGTCGCACGAAGCGCCAGACCGGGCGCCGGCGGCACCGCAGGTGCCGGCACCGGCCCGGGAGCCGGCAAGGAAGTCAAATCCGCCAAACTGTCCAGCAGCTGGGCCGGCGACCCGGCCAAGAAGAAGGCCATACCGACCCGTGGTGATACCGGTGCGGGCGCGGGTCGCGGCAGTTGGCGCGGTGGGCCGCGTGGCCGACGCGGCAACGACCGGGACCGCGAAGACCATGTGCAGGCGGCGCCAGTCGAGGCGCGCACACTGGAAGTGCATGTCCCCGAGACCATCACGGTGGCCGAGTTGGCGCACAAGATGGCGGTCAAGGCGTCGGAGGTGATCAAGCACCTGATGAAACTCGGGCAGATGGTCACGATCAACCAGCCGCTCGATCAGGATACGGCGATGATCCTGGTCGAGGAAATGGGCCACAAGGCGATCGTGGCAGCGCTGGACGATCCGGAGGCGTTCACCGACGAGGAGGTGTCGCAGCAGGAGTCCGAGTCTCTGCCGCGTGCGCCGGTGGTGACCGTGATGGGCCACGTCGACCATGGCAAGACGTCCTTGCTCGACTACATCCGCAGGGCCAAGGTGGCGGCGGGCGAGGCCGGTGGCATCACCCAGCATATCGGCGCCTACCACGTCCAGACACCGCGTGGCATGGTCTCGTTCCTGGACACTCCTGGCCACGAGGCGTTTACCGCCATGCGGGCGCGTGGTGCCAAGGCGACCGACATCGTGATCCTGGTGGTTGCCGCGGACGACGGCGTGATGCCGCAGACGCGCGAGGCGATCAAGCACGCCAAGGCGGCCGGCGTGCCGATTGTTGTGGCCATCAACAAGATCGACAAACCCGATTCCAACCCGGAGCGGGTGAAGAACGAATTGGTGGTGGAAGAGGTGATTCCGGAAGAGTTTGGTGGCAGTTCGCCGTTTGTCGCGGTGTCGGCCAAGACCGGTGAAGGCATCGATGCCCTGCTCGAGCAGGTGCTGCTGCAGGCCGAGGTACTGGAGCTCAGGGCGCCGGTTCAGGCGATGGCCAAGGGTCTGGTGATCGAGGCGCAACTCGACAAGGGCCGTGGCCCGGTGGCAACGGTGCTGATCCAGTCCGGAACACTCAAGGCCGGCGACATCGTGCTGGCCGGTTCCACCTATGGACGGGTTCGTGCCATGCTGGACGAGAACGGCAAGACCATCAAGTCCGCCGGTCCGTCGATTCCGGTGGAGATCCAGGGTCTGACCGAGGTGCCGCAAGCCGGTGATGAGTTCATGGTGTTGCCGGATGAACGGCGCGCCCGTGAGATTGCGACCTACCGCGCCGGAAAATTCCGCAACACGAAGCTGGCCAAACAACAGGCGGCCAAGCTGGAGAACATGTTCACGGACATTTCCGCCGGCGAGGTCAAGATGGTTCCGATCATCGTCAAGGCCGACGTGCAAGGGTCGCAGGAGGCGCTGGCGCAAAGCCTGCTCAAGTTGTCCACCGACGAGGTCAAGGTGCAGCTGGTGTACACGGCTGTGGGCGGCATCAGCGAGTCGGACGTCAACCTGGCGATCGCCTCCAAGGCGGTCATCATCGGGTTCAACACCCGTGCCGACGCCGGCGCCCGCAAACTCGCCGAGAACAACGGCGTCGATATCCGTTACTACAACATCATCTACGACGCCGTGGACGAACTCAAGGCCGCCATGTCGGGCATGTTGACTCCCGACAAACGCGAAGAGGTCATCGGTACCGCCGACATCCGGCAGGTGTTCAAGGTCAGCAAGATCGGCTCGATTGCCGGCTGCATGGTCACCAGCGGCCTGGTCAGGCGGTCCGCCCGTCTTCGCCTGTTGCGCGAGAACGTGGTCATCTTCACGGGTGAACTCGAATCGCTCAAACGGTTCAAGGACGATGTGCGCGAGGTCAAGGAGGGCTTCGAGTGCGGCCTGAACATCAAGAACTACAACGACATCCAGGAAAACGATGTGCTGGAGTTCTTCGAGATCAAGGAAGTCGCCCGCACACTTTAGTAGCGCCACGATATCGGGCCCCGCCGTTGTTGG
>JANLQZ010000042.1:0-3610 GCA_031368125.1 Betaproteobacteria bacterium | reverse complement strand
CGTGTGCCAATAGGGGAATTTACGGGGAAAAAGAAAAAACCAGGCGTTGGTGGAAGGCCTGGCTTTGTATAGAGGCTGGTGCCCGGGGCCGGAATCGAACCGGCACGCCTTGCGGCGCGGGATTTTGAGTCCCGTGCGTCTACCAATTCCACCACCCGGGCGACGCTGTTTTCAGCCTTGAATTATGGCACAGTGTGGGTATGAACAAGATGCACAACTACCCCACGATTGAAGATGCCATCGGAAAAACTCCGCTGGCTGCCCTGCAGCGCATAGGCGTGGCCGACAACACTGTCCGTGGCAACGTGGTTCTGGGCAAACTCGAAGGCAACAACCCGGCTGGTTCGGTCAAGGACCGCCCTGCATTGTCGATGATCCAGCGGGCGCAGGAGCGCGGAGAGATAAAACCCGGCGATACGCTGATCGAGGCCACCTCCGGCAACACCGGCATTGCGTTGGCCATGGCAGCGGCGATCAAGGGCTACCGCATGGTGTTGATCATGCCCGAGGACCTCTCGATCGAACGGGTCCAGACCATGAAGGCGTTTGGCGCCGAGTTGATCCTGACACCCAAGAGCGGCGGCATGGAGTACGCGCGCGACCTGGCCAGCCAGATGGAGCGCGCCGGCAAGGGCGTGGTGCTCGACCAGTTCGCCAACCCGGACAACCCGCGCATCCACTACGAGACGACGGGGCCGGAAATCTGGGCCGACACCAACGGGGCCGTCACGCATTTTGTCAGTGCCATGGGCACCACGGGCACCATCATCGGGGTGTCCAGGTTCCTGAAGGAAAAGAACGCGGCAGTGAAGATCATCGGGGCCCAACCCTCCGAAGGTTCCCGCATACCCGGCATTCGCAAATGGCCGCAGGAATACCTGCCGAAGATCTACGACCCGACTTGTGTCGACGAACTGGTCTACGTGAGCCAGGTCGACGCCGAGCAGATGTGCCGGCGCCTGGCCCGCGAGGAGGGAATCTTTGCCGGCATATCCGCCGCCGGCGCGTGCTGGGTCGCGCAGGAAATCAGCCGGCGCGAAAAGGACGCCACGATCGTGTTTGTGGTGTGCGACCGCGGTGCCCGCTACCTGTCGACCGGCGTGTTTCCGGCCTGAAGCACGATGGCAAACGAATTCAGGTTTTGTCCCCACTGCGCCGCGCCGCTGGAATTCATCGCGCGGCTCGAGGACGGCGGCGCCAAGGAACGTCTGCGTTGTGTGGCCTGCGGTTACACGCACTGGAACAATCCGACCCCGGTGCTGGCGGCGGTGATCGAGTTCGAGGGCAAGGTCCTGCTGGCGCGCAACGCCGCCTGGGCCGCCAAGGTCTATGCGCTGATCACCGGCTTCATGGAAGCGGGTGAATCACCCATGGAGGGCATCGGGCGCGAGATCCGCGAGGAAACCAACCTGGTTGCGGGCGAGTTGAACCTGATCGGCGCTTACGATTTTCAGCGCATGAACCAGGTCATCATCGCCTACCATGCGGTGTGCAGCGGCGAGGTTCGTCTATCGCCCGAGCTGGTCGACTTCAAGCTGTTTCGCCATGAAGACGTGTTGTGCTGGCCGGCTGGCACCGGGTACGCGCTGGCCGACTGGCTCACTTCGCGCGGCTACGAGCCAAAATTTGCCGAGTGGTCACGGCGTTGATGGCGCGCACACAGGAGCAAGCACCATGGCACGGTACCTTTTGAGCGTCAACGGCGCGAACACGGCAGTCGAAGCCTGGGACCCAGACATGCCGGTGCTGTACGCCTTGCGCAACGACCTGGGATTACACGCCGTCAAGTTCGGCTGTGGGCTGGGGCAATGCGGCGCATGCACGGTGTTGGTCGACAACCTGCCGGCCCGTTCCTGCCTGTTGAAGATGTCGGACGCGGTGGGCCGGCGCATCACCACCGCCGAAGGGCTGGGAACATCCGATCAACCCCATCCGGTGCAGGCGGCCTTTGTCGCCGAGCAGGCGGCGCAGTGCGGTTATTGCACCAACGGCATGGTCATGTCCGTGGTCGGCTTGCTGGCGCGCACGCCCAAACCCACACGCGAGCAGGCCCAGGGCGCGCTGGCGGGCAATCTGTGCCGCTGTGGATCGCATGACCGGGTGTTGAAGGCCGTGGTGCGTGCATCGGGGCAGGGGAGGGCTTGAGCATGTCTTGCGAAGTACTGGCGAGCAGGTTGTCCCGGCGCGAACTGCTCAAGGCCAGCGCCGTGGTCGTGGGATTTTCATTTGCCGGGTTGCCACAGGCGCAGACCGCATTGCCGGGCGCCGGGCGGACGCTGGCCCTGGGCGAGGTGGATGCGTTCCTGGCGATCCGAAGGGACGGCTCGGTGGTGGTGTATTCCGGCAAGGTGGACTTGGGTACCGGCCACCGTATCGCCATGCGCCAGATCGTGGGCGAGGAATTGTCGGTGCCGTTGGCACGGATCGACCTGATCGAAGGCGACAGCGCGCTGACGCCCAACCAGGGCCCCACGGCCGGCAGTTCCGGCGTCATGCGGGGTGGTATGGAGCTGCGCCAGGCGGCGGCCACGGCCCGTGAAGGCCTGCTCGTGCTGGGCGCCCAGCGGCTGCAGCAACCGGTCGCCGGGTTGAGCCTGGTCGACGGTGTGGTGCTTGCCGCCGACGGCGCCAGAGTGCCCATCGGTGAACTGGTGGGCGAGCGCAGCTTCAACCTCAGGATGAACCCCAAAGCAGCGCTCAAGAACCCGGCGCAGTACACGCTGGTGGGCCAGTCGCCGCCGCGCCCCGACATTCCCGCGAAGGTGACTGGTCAGCATGTCTATGTGCATGACTGGCGCGTGCCCGCAATGCTGCATGGCCGCGTGGTTCGGCCGCCGGCGGTCGGCGCGCGCGTGCTGTCGGTGGATGAGACCTCGGTCGGTCGTCTGCCGGGTGTGCGGGTGGTCCGGCGCAATGACTTTATCGGCGTGGTCAGCGACGACGAGTGGGCGGTCGTGCGCGGCGCGCGCGAGCTCAAGGTGCAATGGAGCGAGGGCACGCCTCTGGTGACGCACGAGGCCGTGGTGGACTGGGCCCGGCGCGGACCATTCCTTGCGCACGAGACGCTGGTCGACAAGGGGGACGCAACCCGGCTCGCGGCGCTGGCCGACTCACCCGGCAGGATCAGCGCCACCTACGTGTGGCCGATCCAGTCGCACGGCTCGATCGGCCCGTCCTGCGCCGTGGCCGATGTGCGGGCCGACGCCGCCACCGTGTGGACCGCCTCGCAGGCCAGCCATCGCCTGGTCGCGTCGTGTGCCGCCGCGCTGGACCTGCCACGCGACAAGGTGCGTGTGATCTACCTGGACGGCGCCGGTTGTTATGGCATGAACGGCCACGACGACGCGACCGTCGAGGCCGCCATGTTGTCGCAGGCCACAGGCCAGCCGGTGCGCGTGCAATGGAGCCGCGAAGACGAACTGGGCTGGGACCCTAAAGGCCCGCCGCAACTGCTCGAGCTGCGCGGCGCGCTGACCGCCGACGGGCGCATCGACGCCTGGGAAACCGAGATGTGGTTGCCGCGCGCCACTGCCAACCTGGAGTGGGTGCCACTGCTGTCGCCGCTGGCGGCGGGCCTCCGGCAACCGGTGGGCCAGTCCACCGGCCTGGT
>JANLQZ010000028.1:0-3420 GCA_031368125.1 Betaproteobacteria bacterium | reverse complement strand
AGCCGCGCGACGCGTGGCGCGCGCTCGGTGCTGGTGGCGAACGGCGAACGCAGGCCTTCGGCGTTCGCGAAGCGGTCCAGGCGGCGCGCCAGCACCTTGGCCAGGTCGTCGGCACTGACCTGGTCGATGGTCTCGCGCAGTTGCCGGCACTCCGGGACCGTGATGCTGAATAGCGCCACCATGCCGCCGACCAGCGCGCGTTGTTCCGCCATCTCGTCGATGCCACGGTCGAACAGGCGCTGGTTGGGCAGGCCGGTGACCGCATCGAAGTTGAGGATGCGGTTGTGGTATTGGCGAAAGGCCAACGTGTTGCGCACGCGCAGCACCAGCTCGCTGGCGTCCACCGGTTTGGCCAGGAAATCGGTCGCGCCGAGCTGCAGTGCACGCAATTTGGAGTCCGCACCGGTGGCCGCGGTCAGCACGATCACCGGTGTATAACGCAGTTTGCGGTCGCCGCGGATCGCCGCGAGCAGCTCCAAGCCCGAGACGTGCGGCATCATCAGGTCGAGCAGCAACACGCCCGGCTCCTCGCGGCGCAGCAGCGCCATCGCCTCGCGCGAATCGTTGGTCATGACGAAGTTCGCATAACCCTCTTCCTCGAGGTAGGCCTGGATCAGATCGGTCATCAGCGGTTCGTCATCGACCATCATCACCTTGGCGTCGAGCAGCGGCGAGCGCGCCGGCGGCTCGATGTCCGCAGGCTGGGTGTTGGACCAGATGTCGTCGCTCATGTTGAAATTTCCTCGAGTTGCGCGGGTGGTCTTGCCGCTCCGCGCTGGATACGGTTGCTGATGTCACGCAGATCGCTCAGGATCGACGCCAGGGCGGCGCGGTCGCCGGCCCTGGTGGCGTCTTCCAGGGCCTTGGCGGGTGCGAACAGGTCGTCGAATCCCATGCTGCCGCCGGCGCCCTTGAGCCAATGCGCCAGCGCCGCCAGCGCGGCCATGTCGGCGACCGCGGCGGCCGCGTCCATCTGCGCCAGCCTGGACGGCAACTGCTCGACGAAACGCGCCACGATGGGTCCGAGTTTGGCATGGCCGGCCAGGCGCGAGATGATCGCCGACGTTTCGCGGTCCGGCATGGCGGCAACGACTTTGGCCGGCGTCGCTTCGCCCGATGCCGCCGCCGCTTCAGGCTGCACCACCTGCCCGCCCAGCCGGGCCGCCAGGTCGCGCAGCAGCGCATCGACGTCGATCGGCTTGGTCTGGTAGCCGCTGAAGCCCGCAGCGTCGAGCTCCTGCTCGAATCCCTTCATGGCGTTGGCCGTGAGCGCGATCACCGGCAGCAGGTTGCCCTGCGCACGCAACTGGCGCGTGGCGGTCTGGCCATCCATCACCGGCATCTGCATGTCCATCAGCACCAGGTCGAACGGCTCGGCGGCGATACACTCCAGCGCCACCTTGCCGTTCTCGGCCTCGCTGACCTGCAGGCCGACTTCTTCGAGCAGTACGCGCACCAGCTGGCGGTTCTCGGCGCCGTCGTCCACCACCAGTACATGCCGGGGCGGGAACTGCCAGCGCACCTGCAGCAGCGGCGCCGCGGCATCGGCCGCCAGCGCCAGCACCGCCGGATCGAGCATCTCGGCGGTGTCGATGGCGCCCGCATCGATCCAGAAACTGAAGGTGGTGCCCTGACCGTACACGCTGCTGGCGTTGATGTCGCCGCCCATCGCACGTGCGAACCCGCGGCTGATCGTCAGCCCCAGGCCGGTGCCGCCGAAGCGCCTGGTGGTGGACGACTCGGCCTGCACGAAAGGCTCGAACACCGACTCGATCTTGTCGGGCGGGATACCGATCCCGCTGTCCTGCACGTCGATGCAATAACGGGTGTCGCGGTCTGAGCGCGCCAGCCGCAGCACCACCTTGACGGCGCCGTGCTCGGTGAACTTGATCGCGTTGCCGATCAGGTTGGTGAGGATCTGGCGCAGCCGGGCCGGGTCGCCTTCGACGGTGGCCGGCAACGCCTGCGGGAACACCAGTTCCAGCGACAAGCCCTTGTCATGGGCCCGCTCCATCAGCGTCTGCACCACCGTGCGCGCCACCAGGTGCGGCCCGAACGCGATGCGCTCGGCCTCGAGCCGGCCGGCCTCCACCTTCGACAGGTCCAGGATGTCGTTGATCAGGTTGAGCAGGTGCGTGCCGCTCGAATGGATGATGTCGAGCTGTTTCGTCGCATCGGCCGCGTTGCGCAAGCCGCCGCGGCGCAGCACCTCGGTAAAGCCCAGGATTGCATTCATGGGGGTGCGGATCTCGTGACTCATATTGGCCAGGAACTGGCTCTTGGCCTCGTTGGCGGCATCGGCCGATTCCTTGGCCGCCTGCAGAGCGGCGCCGCGCTGCTCAAGTTCGGTGACGTCCTGGAAGCTGATCACCAGGGCCTGCAGGCCGCCGCTGTCGTCGAGGATCGGAGAGCAGTTGGCGCGCAGCGCATAACGGGCGCCGCCCAGGCTCGTGACGGTCAGGTGCATGTCGCGCTGCGCCTGCCTGGTGGCCAGCGCGATCTCCCACGGCAGCGCCGCGCGCGCCAGCACGCTGCCGTCGGAATGGGACCAGCCGAAGTCCGAGGGCGAGCGCCCGATCAGGCGCTGCTCGCCGATGCCCAGCATGACACTGGTGGATTTGTTGGCCAGCACGATCGCGCCACCGCTGTCGACCACCACCAGCCCCTCGGTCAGCGTGTCGTAGGCGGCGCGTACGCGCTGCGGGACCGCGCGCGACGGGTCGAGTTCGCGCAGCATGCGCCGGAGGTAGCCCAGGAACAGCAGCACGCAGGCGCCGAACACAAAGGCGCTGAGCCGCACGCTGGGGTCCTGCAGGCTGCCGAGCCAGCCGGCCTCGCGCAGCGGCGCAAAACGCAGCTCGACCGTGCCCCAGCTCTGCCCGGCCTGCCACACCGGCACCACCACCTCGGAGTCGGTCGACTCAAGGTGCGGGCCCGCCGGCCACAGTGCGGCGTGGTTCTGCAGGTCGACCAGCAACTCGCCGCCCTGCGCGCGCACCCCCATCGACAGGATGTCGGGGTTGCGCCGGCGCAGGAACTCGAGCGTCTCCTGCAGCGCCTCGGGCTGGGAATCGTCGATCACACCCGACACGGTGATGGCGATCGTCTCCGCCAGCGCGGCCCGGTGCGCGCGCGCGAGTGCTTCCGCGTCCGGAACCAGACCCAGGTAACCGGCGGCAAGCACCACACCCACGGCGAGCGAGGCCAGGCCCAGCGCCAGGTGCATGCGCGGGGACACGCGTCCCAGGATTCGGAAGAGTTGCATCAGTGGAGCTCCGTGTGGTCAGTTTGGCGGTCGCGCCGGATGGCGTCCCTGGCCCGCGCGGCGGCTGCCTTTTTTGCCTTTTTGGTCGACTCACCGTCGAACAGCCGTTCGACCTCGCCATCATCGGCCTGCGTCTTGCGCAGCCGGCCCTTGGC
>JANLQZ010000024.1:0-5757 GCA_031368125.1 Betaproteobacteria bacterium | reverse complement strand
GCTTTCGATGGCCAGGGGCAACTGGAAGTCGATTTCCTGTGCGACGACACCGCGGACACCCGCATCGCCGTGGAAATCGATGGCGACCAGCATCTTGCCGATCCGGCCGCCTACCGCCGCGACCGCCGCAAGGACCTGCTGCTGCAAGAAAACGGCTACCTCGTGCTGCGCTGGTTGGCCCAGGACGTGGGCAGGGAGCTGGACCGGGTGCAGGGCACCATTCTGAGAGCGCTCGCGCGCGTGGGTCCAGGCTCCGGTCATCCAGCGCCACGAGCTGATCGCGAATCGGCGAGGAGGCCGCTGATATCATTCCTGCGTTGCTCTGAAGTAACGCCGCTTCGGGTCCTGCGGGCTGGAGCCGATCTCGCGAACCAGGCCACGCTCCACCAGGCTGGTAAGGCATGTGCGTGCCGCGCGTGAAGTGCGTGCGATCCGCTGGGCGATCTCGTTGGTGGACAGTCCGTCGTCGTCCGAGAGTGCATCGAGGATCGCCTGATCGATGCCGTCCGGCGGCGGCGCCTGACCCCGCGTGGTGTGGAGCGTGACCCGGAAGCGGGTGCCGATCTCTTCCAGCGCGGGTGCCGGCAAGCCGGCGTCCCGGCGCGGCGCTCACTGCGCTGGATGCCGCTGCCCCATTGTTCGATCAGGCCGAGTTCCTGGAAAACGCGGCCCATGACGCGGTTGCGCAACTTGGAGACGCCGCGCCGCAAGTCCTCCACCGTTAGGCCAGGCGGCAGCAGGCCGGGGTTCTCGATCTCCACGCGGTCGTCGAAGACTGCCACCCGGATCGGCGCACCGCGCTGCGCATAGTCTGCATGCACCGCGGAGTCAACGATGGCCTCGCGCAGCGCCACGGGCGGCAGACTCCAGGTGTCCGTGCGGCGCACCGCGCCGATATCGAAGCCATGCAGGCCATGTTTCCGCACAAACTCGATGGCCGCCTGGATGCCTGTTCAAGAATTTTCAGGGCCAGGCCCGCATCGTCTTCATCCGGCTTGAAAGACAGGAACCACTTGACGGCAAGGCTGGCGCCGACAACGGCAATCACGGACGGCCCGCTTCACGCGCCGCGCGAAATTGCTTTTGCGTCACGGCAGGTGCGCGTTTTCTGCGCGCCAGGATTTTCCGGTACGCATCCAGGCTGCGTTGTTTGCTGCGCACACGTTCCACCGCTTCGAGCATCAGGTCGGCAATGACAGCACTCTTGTTTTGACCTTCAAAGGTCTCGTTGAAGAGCTGCTTGACTTCCTCGGGGACACTGAAGTTGACGGTGCTCATAAACAACCCGGTTTGTTGAAGAATTCAACAATATTGTGGTGGGTCGGACGGTCAGCATCAAGCCTTTGGCGCACTCTTGTCGAGGGCCTGCGCCAAGCGCGGCAAGATGCGGGCAACGACGCGTCAGCGGGCGATACGCCAGGCTCAAGATTCTTGTCTCGTCCGCTTCACCCTGTTTCGCCCGCCGTGTTCGACAAGTCTTGCAGCCGCTTCGCTCTCAATCCAAGTTCGGCACCAGCCAGAGGGAAGACTCCGGCCCCATCAACCGGTGTTGCGCTGCGCCTTTTCCTGTTCGGCGCGCGCACGCACCACCGCCTTGGCTTGCGCCCAATCGTCGGGCGTAAGCCGGCCGAGCGCGGCAAATGTGCTGGGGGCGGCGAGGTGGTGGCCGCCGTCGATGGCGATGTTCTGGCCGGTGAGGTATTCGCAGCCGTCTGCCTGCAGAAAGGTCAGCAGGTTGCACAACTCGTGCATGCGGCCAAAACGCTGCATCGGGACCTCGTCCTTGGAGGCGGCACCCACGTTGGCCTTGGGGATGGGCGCCAGTTTCTCCCAGGCGCTTTCGGTCGGGAACGGGCCGGGTGCCACCGCGTTGACGCGGATGTTGTGGGGACCCCACTCGACCGCCAGGGACATGGTCATCGCGTGCACGGCGGTTTTGGCCATCACCGAGGGCAACACGTAGGCGGACCCGGTCCAGACCCAGGTCACCAGCATGCTGACGACCGAACCCGGCAGTCCTTGCGCGATCCAGCGCCGGCCGCAGGCCAGAGTGGAGAACAAGGCGCCGTCCATGACGGTCGAGCGCACGGCGGCGAAGCCGCGCGGGCTGATGTCCACCGACGGCGATATGAAGTTGGCGGCCGCGTTGTTGACCAGGCCGGTCAACGGGCCGCCTTGCCAGATGTGGTCGACCATGGCCTCGATCTGGTCCGCCTCGCGCACGTCGCAAAGGTGGTAGTGGGCGCTGCCGCCGTGTCGCGCAGTCGCCTGCAGCTCCGCCACGGCTGCCTGCAACACGGCTTCGCGCCGGCCACAAATGAACACAGCGGCGCCCTGGGCTGAAAATTGCCGCGCCAGTTCCTTGCCCAGGCCAGTGCCGCCACCCGTGATCAGGATGCGTTTGCCCGCCAGGGCGTCGGGGCGAAAGCTCGAGGGTGTCATCGCGGGTGGCCGATCAGGTGGGATTGATTCCAGCGAGACCGGGCGTGGTCTCCTTGCGGGGCTTGAGGGCCGAGAACATCTGGCGACCGATGATGTGTTTCATGACCTCGATCGAGCCGCCGGCGATTTTGACGATGCGCGCATCGGCGTAGGCGCGCGCGATCGGGTATTCCCACATGTAGCCCCAGCCACCGAACAATTGCAGGCATTCGTCGACCACCTTGCAGTGCATGTTGCTGAGCCACATCTTGGCCATGGCGGCATCGATGGCATCGAGTTCCCCCTTCATGAACGCCGCGATGCAACGGTCGACCATCTGGCGCCCGACCACGGCCTCGGTCTGAAGTTCGGCGAGTTTGAACTGCGTGTTCTGGAAGTCGCCAATGGTCTTGCCGAAGGCCTTGCGCTGCGCCGTGTATTCCACTGTGTAAGCGACCACGGTTTCGGCCACGGTGGCAGAGCGGATGGCCTGTGCCAGCCGCTCCTGCGCCAGCTTGGTCATCATCTGCTCGAAACCCTTGCCTTCCTCGCCCAGCATCGCGCTTGCCGGCACGCGCACTTCGTCGAAGAAAAGTTCGGAGGTGTCCTGCGCCTTCATGCCGAGTTTCTTGAGGTTCTTGCCACGCCTAAAGCCGGGCAGGTGGGTGTCCACCAGGAACAGTGTCACGCCCTTGGCACCGGCGCTGCTGTCGGTCTTGGTGGCCAGCACGATCACGTCGCACAACTGGCCGTTGGAGATGAAAACCTTCTGCCCTGAGATCACGTAGTCGTCACCGTCGCGCACGGCCTTGGTGCGGATGGCCTTGAGGTCGGAGCCGGCGTGGGGCTCGGTCATGCCCAGCGAACCGATGGCCTCGCCGGTCACCATCTTGGGCAACCAGCGGGCCTTCTGCTCTTCGGTGCCGAAACTGGCGATGTAGGTCGCCACCAGATCGCAGTGGATCAGGAACCCCGGGCCGCTGTAACCCGAGCGTGCGATCTCCTCGAACACCACCACGTCGAACAGGTAGTCCGCACCTACACCGCCGTACTGCTCGGGCACGGTGCAACACAACATGCCGGCGGCACCGGCCTTGAGCCAGAGTTCGCGCGGCACAATGCCGGACTCTTCCCACGCGGCGTGGTACGGAGCGATCTCGTTGTCGATGAAGCGCCGCACCATGCTGCGGAAGGTCTCGTGGTCTTCGTTGAAGAGTTCGCGCTTTAACACGTTGTTGTCCCTTTGGTTGGATCGGCATGGGTCGAAGCGGCGGCCTGCCATGCCAGCGGTCCGCCGGTCCAGGCCGGCGTGACGCCGGCCAGGCAGGCCGCCACGTCGAGAAATGCGGCGTCGCCCGCGCCGGACGTGTTTGCGCTCGCCTGTGCGATGCGTGCCTGCTCGGGCAACGGTTGGTTGCGCAACTGCTGCAGGACGCTGCGTGGGCCTGGCGTCGGCCAGGGCAGGCACCACAGGCGCGCGGCCAGGGCGCAGGCCGCCGCCGCCGCGGCGCCCGGGCCTCCCACGACCTCCATCACCCGGCCGTAGGAGCCGGCTGGGGCGAGCACCGCAATGGGAGTATCGGCCTGCGCCACGCGCGGTGCGGCTTCGAGTGTGCCCAGCGCAATGCGGTGCCGCCCGCCCTGCTGGTCGACCAGTTCCAGCGTGTCCGCGGGCAGATCGCTGTCGACGGTTCGCGGCAGTTTGAGTTTGGCCAGGGCAACACTCCAGGCGCTGCATGGGGCACTGACGGGTCCGACGGACAGGCTCTCCAGCCGCAGCGTGGCCGGGGCGGCGAGTTCACGTTCGGCGCGCAGGCGCTCCAGAAACAGCGTGCGCACCATGTTGCCCGCGACCGGGTTGAACATCAGGCGCAGGAACTGGTTCATCTCGACCGCGGTGGCCTCGGCCAGCGGCAGCCCGGCGCCCAGCAGCACGCTGTCGATGATGGCGCCGTAGGCCGGATAGTCCTCGAAGTCCTGGTCGCTTATGCCGAAGGTCCGCGCGATGCTGCGCACCGCGCCGTCGCTGTGGGCTGGCACATCGTGTTGCGCCAGGTGGGCGTACTTGGCCATCACATCGTAGGGTTGGCCATGCAGGGCACGGGCGACCGCGATGGCCTCGTGCAGCAAGCGCTCGGCGGGCACGGCGCGTTGAAACAGGCCCAGGCGCACCGCTTCGGCGGGCGCGACCGGCAAGCCGCCGAGCAGCATCTTCATCGCCGCATCGAAACCTGTCAGACGCGGCAGGCGCTGCGTACCGCCCGCTCCCGGGAGCAGCCCCCACCGAACCTCCGGCACGCCCAGCTGCGTGCGTGGATCGTCGGTCACCAGCCGCTCGCGGCATGCCAGCGCCAGTTCCAGCCCACCCCCCAACGCGATGCCATTGACGGCTGCCACCCAGGGCTTGGCGGACGCCTCCAGCCGCACGAATTGCCGGCCCAGGCGCCCGCACATCTGGAACATGGTGTCATGGTTCTCGGTGCGCGCTGCATCGCAGTAACCCCGCACCATGACCAGGTCGGCACCCGCAAGAAAACTCGACTTGCCCGAGGTCAGCACCACACTGCGCACCGACGGATCGGCATCGACGCGGTTCATCAGCGTTTCCAGCGCGTCCATCAGATCGGACGAGAAGACGTTCATCGTCTTGTCGGGCATGTCGATGGTGGCGAGCAACACGCCATCGGGCTCCAGGCTGCTGTGGATCAGGTCAGTCACGTCAAATCCAGCCAGCGGGTTCAGGTCGCATGTTTCTTGAATTCGGGCTTGCGCCGTTCGTTGAAGGCCCGCACGCCTTCCTTGGACTCTTCGGTCTGGTAGAAGTGCTTGACGGTCTGGATACCCAGAAAACCGATGCCGCGGATGTTTTCGCTGTCGGCATTGAAGGAGCGCTTGGCAATGGTGAGGGCGGTCGGGCTCATCTCGTTGATCTCCTTGCACCACTGGTCGACCTCGGCGTCGAGCTGCTCATGCGGCACCACCTTGTTGACCAGGCCCATGGCCGCGGCTTCGGCGGCGCTGTAGCGGCGGCACAGAAACCACATCTCGCGCGCCTTCTTCTCGCCCACGACACGTGCCAGGTAGGCGGTGCCCCAACCTGGATCGACCGAGCCGACCTTGGGGCCGACCTGGCCGAAGGTGGCCTTTTCCGAGGCGATGGTGAGGTCGCACATGGTGGCGAACACATTGCCGCCGCCGATGGCGAAACCCTGCACCTTGGCGATCGAGACCTTGCGCAGATCGCGCAGCGCGGACTGCAGCTCTTCCATGGGCATGCCCACGGTGCCACGCGGTCCGTACAGCCCGTCTTCGCTCAGGTGGACCTTCTGGTCACCA
>JANLQZ010000969.1:0-2026 GCA_031368125.1 Betaproteobacteria bacterium | reverse complement strand
AAGCTGCACGAAGACTGGGGCACCACGCCGGCGGCCATCAGCAACTGCCTGGACGTGGCCGAGCAGACCGACGTGCAGGTGGCGATCCACTCCGACACGCTCAACGAATCGGGCTTCGTCGAGGACACCATCGCTGCCACCGAGGGGCGCGGGCTGTGCGCCTTCCATACCGAAGGCGCGGGTGGCGGCCACGCGCCGGACATCCTGCGCGTGGTGGGTGAAGCCAACTTCCTGCCCAGCTCGACCAACCCGACCATGCCGTACACCGTCAACACGCTGGACGAACACGTCGACATGCTGATGGTGTGCCACCACCTCGATGCGGCTATTGCCGAGGACCTGGCCTTTGCCGAGAGCCGCATCCGCAAGGAAACCATTGCTGCGGAGGACGTGCTGCACGACCTGGGCGCCATCAGCATGATGAGCAGCGACAGCCAGGCCATGGGACGTGTGGGCGAGGTGATCCTGCGCACCTGGCAGACCGCGCACAAGATGAAGGCCCAACGCGGAACACTGGCCGAAGACAGCAGCCGCAACGACAACTTTCGCGCCAAGCGCTACGTCGCCAAATACACGATCAACCCGGCCATCGCCCACGGCATGGCGCACGAGATCGGCAGCATCGAGGTCGGCAAATGGGCCGACCTGGTGGTCT
The DNA here is from genome assembly GCA_031368125.1 of Betaproteobacteria bacterium. Taxonomy (GTDB): domain Bacteria; phylum Pseudomonadota; class Gammaproteobacteria; order Burkholderiales; family Burkholderiaceae_C; genus CAISIP01. The sequence goes on along the minus strand of JANLQZ010000969.1, from coordinate 1,371 downwards.
GGAAACCGGCCTTCTTCGGCGTCAAGCCGGCCCTGATGCTGAAAGGCGGGTGCATCGCGATGGCCGCCATGGGCGACCCGAATGCGTCCATCCCCACACCGCAGCCGGTGCACTACCGGCCGATGTTCGGCGCCTTCGGCGGCGCACTGGCGCGCGGCTCGCTCACCTTTGTTTCACAGGCCGGGCTCGCGGCCGGCATCAAGGAGCGATTCGGCCTGGCGAAGACCCTGAGCGCGGTGAAGAACATCCGCAGCGTGCGCAAACAGCACATGGTGCACAACAGCTACCTGCCCCGGATGGAGATCGATGCGCAGACCTACAGCGTGCGGGCCGACGGGCAACTGCTGAGCTGCGAACCGGCGGTCAGTTTGCCGATGGCGCAGCGGTATTTCCTGTTTTGATGCTGGCAGGGAATCGGCCGCGTGATCAACGCGGCTGAATATGGGCACGTATCCAGTCAGCAAAAGCGGCCTCGTCCAATTCCCCAGCGGCAAGCGCCAGGACGGTCAGCGTAGCGTCTGCCTGCGTCGCCGCCAACCGATGTCCGTTCATGACGAGAAATAGACCGACGGCAAGAAAGGCGGCGTGCTTGTTGCCATCGACAAAAGCATGGTTCTTGGCCAGACCTACTCCGTACGACGCCGCCAAGCCAGCCACATCGGGCTCTGCGTACAGGGCCAAATTCAGCGGGCGCGCCAACGCGGAGTCCAGCAGACCCGCATCGCGCAATCCACTGGCGCCACCATGCTCGGCCAGGCTTTCATCATGCAATAACAACAAGACCTGCCGGTTTACCCTGTTCCATTCGCTCATTTGGCGAGCTGGTGAAAGGTGTCGCGGTACTCATGCATGAACTCGCGCCCCAGCTTGAGCTGCAAAGCAAGATCCGGGTCATAAGGCGTGAGCGTGACTCCATTTGCAGCCTCGGTCCAGAACAAGGTGTCGCCCTTCTCCACTTTCAGCCGCGCAAGCAGTTCCTTGGGCAGAATCACTCCCACCGAATTGCCGATTTGCGTGAGTTTGAGTGCAGACATGGCCAGCTCCAGTAAGTTATAACAATTGTTATATTATCGCCACAACGCGTCCGGATTCAAGCCCTGATGCGGCCCGTTTCGTCAACCTTTTCATTGCAGCGTCACAGCCTGCCAGACCCACCATGCTCACCGTCAACAAACTCATGCCGCGAGGCGCCGGGCTGGCGCCGGTGCTGCTCAAACGCGCTGCCACGGTTGAACTGGACTGGGACGTGCGCCAGAAAAGCCGTTTCGACACCACCGACTCGTCGGGCCGCGCACTGGGCATTTTTTTGGCGCGTGGCACCGTCGTGCGCGGCGGCGATGTGCTGGTGGCCGAAGACGGCTCGCTGGTGCG
>JANLQZ010000966.1:0-4197 GCA_031368125.1 Betaproteobacteria bacterium | reverse complement strand
TGCAGCTGGTACAGGTCGATGTGGTCGAGCTGCAGCCTTTGCAGGCTGGCGTCGACCTGGTGCATCAGGTGGTAACGCGACTGCCCGCGCCCGTTGACGGCCTTGTCGTCCATCGAGCCGGTGGCCTTGGTCGCCACCACCACTTCATCGCGCGGCAGGCCCAGGGTCTTGAGTGCCTGGCCGGTGAACAACTCCGACTGGCCGGTCGAATACACGTTGGCGGTGTCGAAGAAGTTGACGCCGGCGTCGAAGGCCTGTTTCACCATGGCGGTGGAAGCGGCCTGGTCCATGCCACCGATGGCTTTCCAGATGCCGCCCGAGCCGCCAAAGGTCATGGTGCCCAGGCACAGTTCGGATACATACAGGCCGGTGCGGCCCAGCAAACGATAACGCATGGTGTTCTCTCCAATTTTTGTCGATACGCCCATGAGCGTACACCCTGCGTGTGATACCCATGCAAGCCCGACAGTGGCGTCCCCTGTCTAGAATGTTTGGCCTCTACCAGAAAGCCGCCACTCATGTCCCAGGGAACCATCCGCATCCGCGGAGCGCGCCAGCACAACCTCAAGAACCTTGACCTCGACATCCGCACCGGCGAGTTGACGGTGGTCACCGGCCCGAGCGGCTCGGGCAAGTCGAGCCTGGTCTTCGACACCCTGTTTGCCGAGGGGCAGCGGCGCTACGTCGAGACTTTCTCGGCCTACGCGCGCCAGTTCCTCGACCGCATGGACAAGCCGGCGGTGGACAAGGTGGAGGGGGTCCCGCCGGCAATTGCGATCGACCAGACCAACCCGGTGCGGTCGTCGCGCTCCACCGTGGGCACCATGACCGAACTCAACGACCACCTGAAGTTGCTGTTCGCGCGTGCCGGCCAGCTGTTCGACCGCGCCACCGGACAGCCGGTGCGGCACGACACGCCGGACACGATCTACGCCCAGCTGCTCGCGCTGGCCGGGGCCGAAGATCCGCGCCTGGTGGTGACTTTTCCGGTCGAGTTGCCGGTCGACACCACGGCCGAGGAGATCACGCAGTGGCTTTCGGTCAGCGGCTTTACGCGCGTGCAGGCAGAGCGCGAGCTGGTGCTGCCTTCGGTCGTCCCGGCGCCGGACGGTGGCGCGCAGGCCGCCGGCTCGGGCAAGGCCAAAACCAAAGCGAAAGCCAAAACCGCTGCGGTGGCACCGGTCGCCCGCAAGGTGCTGGATGTGGTGGCGGACCGGTTTCGACTTGGCAACACCGGGCGCGCCAGGGTTCTGGAGGCGATCGAAGTCGGGTTGCGGCGCGGCAGCGGGCGCATCAACGTGTATGCGCTGACGGATGCCGAGCCGCGCATCTGGAGGTTCTCTACCGGCCTGCATTGCCCCGACAGCGATCTGCGTTATACCGACCCAATCGCCTCGGCCTTTTCCTTCAATTCGGCCGTCGGCGCGTGTGAAAGCTGCCGCGGCTTCGGGCGGGTGATCGGGGTCGACTACGGCCTGGTCATCCCCAACGACAAACTCACGCTGCGTGCGGGCGCCATCAAGCCGATGCAGACGCCGGCCTGGCAGGAGTGCCAGGACGACCTGATGCGGCACGCCGAAGACGCCGGCATCCCGCGCGACACGCCATGGAGCAAGCTCGGCGCGGAGCACCGGCATTGGGTCATCGACGGATCACCGAACTGGAACGGCAAGTGGAACCAGCAATGGTTCGGCGTCCGGCGCTTCTTCGAGTACCTGGAAACCAAGGCCTACAAGATGCACATCCGGGTGCTGCTGTCCAAATACCGCAGCTACACGCCCTGCCCCAGTTGTGCCGGCGCACGCCTGAAGACCGAAAGCCTGTTGTGGCGCATCGGCGCCAAGGCCGCTGCCGACGCGGTGATGGCGCCGGGCCAACGCTTCCTGCCCCAGGGCACGCAGTGGACCCGGGCCCAACTCGAGGCGATGCCGGGCCTGTGCCTGCATGACCTGATGCTGCTGCCGGTGGACCGGCTGCGGCGTTTCTTCGACCTGATGGGGGCCGGTACCCACAGTCCGGGTTCGGTGCCGGCAGGCAACGCCGACCACAAGGCGCTGAAACTGCTGTTCGAGGAAATCACGACCCGGCTCAAATACCTGTGCGACGTGGGCATCGGTTACCTGAGCCTGGACCGCCAGAGCCGCACCTTGTCGGGCGGCGAAGTGCAGCGTATCAACCTGACCACGGCGCTGGGCACCTCGCTGGTCAACACGCTGTTCGTGCTCGACGAGCCCAGCATCGGGCTGCATCCGCGCGACATGCACCGCATCATCGAAGCCATGTTGCGCCTGCGCGACGCCGGCAACACCCTGGTGGTGGTGGAGCACGACCCGGCCGTCATGCTGGCGGCCGACCGCATGATCGACATGGGCCCGGGGCCGGGCGAACGCGGCGGGCAGATTGTGTTTGACGGCACGACCCAGGATCTGCGGCAGGCCGATACCCTGACCGGCGCGTACCTGGGCGGGCGCAAGCAGGTCGGCATGGGTTTCCAGCGGCTGGTGGCCGACAACACACCGCGCCTGATCCTGGAAGGCGTGCGTGAGCACAACCTGAAGGACGTGACGGTCGAGATTCCGCTGCAGCGCCTGGTGTGTATCACCGGTGTCAGCGGCTCCGGCAAGTCGACCCTGGTGCAGGACGTGCTGGCGCCGGCGCTGATGCGGCATTTCGGCCGCTCGACCGACACGCCGGGCCAGCATGACCGGTTGCTCGGTGCCGATCAGCTGTCGGATGTGGTGTTCGTCGACCAGTCGCCGATCGGCAAGACCGCACGTTCGAACCCGGTCAGTTATGTCGGCGCCTGGGACACGATCCGCGAGCTGTTCGCCAACGCGCACCTGTCGCGCGAGCGTGGCTACACCGCGTCCAAATTCAGTTTCAACGGCGGCGACGGCCGCTGCGCCACCTGTGGCGGCTCGGGTTTCGAGCATGTGGAGATGCAGTTCCTGAGCGACGTCTACCTGCGTTGCCCGGACTGCGACGGCAAGCGTTACCGGCCCGAGATCCTGGAGGTGCGCATCGAGCGCCGCGTCGGCGTGCCGCCCGCACCGCCCGCACCGCTCGCACCGTCCGGACCGCTCGCGCAGTCCACACCGCCCGCACCGTCCGCACTGTCGGCGATTTCCGCGATTTCCGCGATTTCCGCGACGTCCGCGACGCCCACGACACCGCGTCCGTCCGCCGACCCATCCGTTCGCCCTGAGCCTGTCGAAGGGCTTCGACCCACCATCACGCCCGGAACCGCCCCGGTCCAGCCAGAACTGGCGGGCGCGACAGCACTTGCCGCCGAGCCGGTGCGGCGCCTGATTTCCAATCCGGTCCTGGTCAAAGGCGGTCAGGCGCCCGCGAGTCGCCTGGTCAGCCTGAACGTGGCCGATGTGCTGAACCTCACGGTCAGTGAAGCCGCGGTGATCTTCGCCGCCGACCGCGACGTGCTCCGGGCGCTGCAGCCGATCATCGACGTCGGGCTGGAATACGTGAAGCTCGGCCAGCCGGTGCCCACACTCTCAGGCGGTGAAGCCCAGCGCCTGAAGCTGGCCGGTTTCCTGGCCGAAGCCGCGCGCAGCGGCAGCGCCAGCCGCCAGCCGCTGGCGCGGCGCGGCACGCTGTTCATGTTCGACGAGCCGACCACCGGGCTGCATTTCGACGACATCGCCAAGCTCATGCGGGCGTTGCGCAAGCTGCTCGACGCCGGGCATTCGCTGCTGGTGATCGAACACAACCTCGATGTGATCCGCGCCAGCGACTGGCTGATCGATCTCGGCCCCGAAGGCGGCGACGCCGGCGGCGAACTGGTTGCGGTCGGCACACCGGAGGCGCTGCGTGAACACCCCTGCTCGCATACCGGACGGGCCCTGCGCGAATATGCCGCCGCAGTGGGGCTGGGCTCGCACTCGGCCCAGGAGGCGCGCGCGCCGTACCGGGCGGCCCCGCGGTCCGACGCGATCCAGATCATCAACGCGCGCGAACACAACCTCAAGTCGCTGACGGTCAATATTCCGCGCGGCCAGTTCAATGTGGTCACCGGTGTCAGCGGCTCCGGCAAGTCGACGTTGGCCTTCGACATCCTGTTCAACGAAGGCCAGCGTCGTTACCTGGAGTCGCTCAACGCCTATGCCCGCAGCATCGTGCAGCCGGCCGGCCGGCCCGAGGTCGATGCGGTCTACGGCATTCCCCCTACGGTGGCGATCGAGC
>JANLQZ010000953.1:0-2107 GCA_031368125.1 Betaproteobacteria bacterium | reverse complement strand
CGCACCAGCGCGTCGTAGGGCCCGGCGCCGCTGCCCGTCATGATGCAATGAGTTGCTGGAAGCGCAGCGTCACCGCGGGTCCATTGGCGCCCCACCATTCAAAATTCTTCTGGAAATACCGGCCCTTCATGGCGGCGCTGGTGGGCAGCTTGTCGGCAATGTCGGGCGGCATCATCGCCACCGCACGCTCGTTGGACAGGGCGTAGGTGGTTTCCTTCATCCAGTTCACGGCCGCCTCGTCGTTGTTGAGAATGAAGTTCATGAGCCGGAACGCAGCCTCCTTGTTCTTGCAGCCCTTCGGCACGACCAGGTAGTCGCCGTTGAGTTGAAGCTGGTTGTAGACGAACCCGATCTTCGCCCCCTTGCTGTTGGCGATGGCGACTCGTCCGCTGGCGATCTGCGCGATCGGCCCGAGCCCTTGCTGCAGAAAGTTGACCGGTTCCTGATTGTTTTCGAACCAGTGCACGTTCCTGATCCCGAGTTTTTTCAGGCTGTCAAAAGCCATCTCCACATTGAGCGGGTACAACTTGTCGATCGGTACGCCGGCAGCCAGCAACGCAAGCTCCAGCGTCGGCGTATCCGACACATGTTTGGAGAATCCGCGCATGCCCTTGTAGCGGTTCAGGTCCCAGACCTCGGCCCAGGTCTTGGGCGCGTCGGCGTCGGAGACCTTGCGCTGGTCGTATCCGATGCCCGACAGGAACAGCGCGTATTCGATGCCGAAGCGGTGGCGGGCGAATGCCGGAACCTTGTCCAGCTTCACGATGCTGGTGTCCACCGGTTCGAACAGGTCGTCGCGCAGGCCGGTCAGGAAATCGCCGCCTGCGAGTTCCACCAGGTCCCATTGCACATTCCTGGACAACACCTGGATCTTCACCGGCGCCAAAGCCTGGTTGACTCCCTGCTGTACCGTCAGCCCGCTCTCTTTTTCGAACGGCTTGACCAGGTGCTTGTTGACCGCATCGCCGTAGGAGCCGCCATACGACACGAAATTGAGCGGCCCCGATTGCGCCCGCAGCCGCGGAGCATGCGCGATGAAGGCAGCTCCCGCCATGCCACCCAGCACGGCACGGCGGCCGACCATCGCGCGCCCCGCGTTATGCGGTGCCGTTGGATCAGCGGCTGCCTGCGGCTGCGGGGTGCCAGGGCGATTTGTCATGATTCAGCCTCCGGAAAAGACACATCAACGCTCGTTCAAATTGTGCAACATGGTTGCTCGCCATGCAACATCGCTTCCGGTCACGCCACGTTGAGCGGCGCCAATTCGCTGGCGACCGCAGCGCGTCGTGCGCCGTCGGGCAGGGCGCTGAATTTGACATAGGCCTGGGCAATCTTGCGCGAAGTGTCGAGAATCAGCGCCCGGTCGTCCCCGTCACCTTTCGGTATGCGCAGGATCGTGTCCCCGGCGAAGGTCGGCAGCAGCCCGCCCGGTGCCTGCGGCGGCGTCGGCTCGATGCCCTTGGCCAGGTCGCGTATGCCTTTGCGCAGGGCGTTCCTGAGCAGCCGTACGCCCTGGTCGGTGCCGCCCAGATTCTCGCGCTGGTGGCTGTTGATCGGGCCCTGGCTGACCCAGGCGTCCCAGTCGCCCGGGTTGGATTGCCTCTGCGCGAACGGGCGGTCGGCCGACTGGCCATAGAAATCGACCGAACCCCAGCCGATCTCGTCGCGTTTCGATCGTCCTTGCGGGTCGTCCATCCGGTTGAGGTTGCGCCAGGCAATCACATAGGTGTTGTTATCGTCTATGGGCACAACCCAGCGGGTCAGGCTGGAGCGGCCGAAATAACGCGTGTTTTCTCCGCGCTCGTACAGCGCGCCGTTCTGGGAGAAGTTGGGCAGCAGGTGGTCGTGGATGCGGACCCAGATGTTGTCGCCGCTGCGCCGGGCGTTGGTGTAGAAGAACCCGTACTCGCGCTCGTGGTAGTCGACAACCGGCAGTTCCCCCCAGACATCTTCGAATTGAACGCCGGACACCCGCGTGTGCAGAAAGGGCGTGTGGAATGGATCCATCGAGTTCTCGCTGACTTGCAGCCAGTTGCACGGCGATTCGATCTGCCAAGGCAGCATTTCGTTGCCCGGCAGGTCCATCATGTCGAGCATGGGGAACGGC
>JANLQZ010000952.1:0-3069 GCA_031368125.1 Betaproteobacteria bacterium | reverse complement strand
GTGACGATGACGGGATAACGCGACATCAGTTTGATCATCAGGGTGCTGCCAAAAACAACCAGCGGAATGCTGATGACCAACCCCAAGACCAGTAGCACCATGCTTCCCTTGGCGGCCGCCGCGACGGCGATCACGTTGTCCAGGCTCATGACAAGGTCTGCAATCAGGATCGTGCGGACCGCGGCCATCATGCCTCCAGAGTGCTTGGCTTCGCCATCGCCGTCTTCCTCGTCACCCAGCAACTGGACACCGATCCACAACAGCAGCAAGCCGCCGATGATCTGTAGGTAGGACATCTCGAGCAGCTTGGCGGCGACTACCGTCAGCGCAATGCGAAGCACGACCGCCGCACCGGAGCCAAAAAATACCGCCTTGCGTTGCTGTTCTGGCGGCAAAGAACGTGCCGCAAGCGCGATCACCACCGCGTTGTCTCCCGACAGGATGATGTTGATCCAGATTATTTTGACCAGGCCGATCCAGAACTCGGCGCTTTGCAACATCTCCATCGACACGTCTCCGCTATTTTGGGTTCGAGAGGCGCCAGCAGAACCACCGGGCAGCGCGTCTCGTCTAGGCTCTCGGAGTTTAGCGAACCCTCGGGCGCGCTGATGTGCGTAGTAACGCTTACAGGCTGGCCTTGAGCAGCTTGGCCATTTCGGACGGATTGCGCGTGACCTTGAAGCCGCATTCCTCCATCACTTCGAGCTTGGCCTGGGCCGTATCGGCGCCGCCGGAAATCAGTGCACCGGCATGTCCCATCCGCTTGCCAGCCGGCGCGGTGACGCCAGCGATGAATCCGACCACCGGCTTCTTCATGTTGGCCTTGCACCAGCGCGCGGCCTCGGCTTCATCCGGGCCGCCGATTTCACCAATCATGATGACTGCGTCCGTCTCCGGGTCGTCGTTGAACAGCTGCATGATGTCGATGTGTTTGAGCCCGTTGATCGGATCGCCTCCGATCCCGACGGCGCTGGACTGGCCCAAGCCGATCTCGGTGAGCTGCGCCACGGCCTCGTAGGTCAAGGTACCGGAACGGCTGACGACCCCGATCCGGCCCTTGCGGTGGATATGACCGGGCATGATGCCGATCTTGATTTCTTCCGGCGTGATCAGGCCCGGGCAATTGGGGCCGAGCAGCAACGTGTTCTTCCCGCCTGCCGCAACCCGCGCGCGCATCCTGTTGCGCACCTCGAGCATGTCGCGCACCGGTATGCCCTCGGTGATGCAGATCGCCAGGTCAAGCTCCGCTTCCACTGCCTCCCAAATGGCCGCGGCGGCACCGGCCGGTGGCACGTAGATCACCGACACGGTCGCACCGGTCTGCGCCGCCGCTTCCTTGACAGACGCAAAAATCGGAATCCCGAACACCGACTCGCCGGCTTTCTTGGGGTTCACACCCGCGACAAAACAATTCTTGCCATTGGCGTATTCCTGGCACTTCTCGGTGTGGAACTGACCGGTCTTTCCGGTGATGCCCTGGGTGACGACCTTGGTGCTTTTGTTGATCAGAATGCTCACTTGAACTCCTTCACCACAAGGACACGGAGGCGCCGGGCATTCGCCGCTGCCGCTCTCCCTGCCACCATGGCATGTTGGTTAATCCTGAATCGCAGCTATTGAACCGCCGCGACAACTCGTTGCGCCGCCTCGGCCATGGTGTCGGCACTGATGATCGGCAAGCCCGATTCGGCCAGCATCTTCTTGCCCAGGTCTTCGTTGGTTCCCTTCATGCGGACCACCAGCGGCACACTGAGGTTGGTCGCCCGGCACGCGGTGATCACACCAGTGGCGATGGTGTCGCACTTCATGATGCCGCCAAAGATATTCACCAATATCGCTTTGACCTTGGGGTTCTTCAGCATGATCTTGAACGCCTCGGTCACCTTCTCGGGGGTGGCGCCGCCGCCCACGTCGAGAAAATTGGCCGGCTCGGCACCATACAACTTGATCGTGTCCATGGTCGCCATGGCCAGCCCGGCGCCGTTGACCAGGCAGCCGATGCTGCCGTCCAGGCTGATGTAGGCCAGATCGAACTTGCTTGCCTCGACTTCTGCCGGGTCTTCTTCATCCAGATCGCGGTAGGCGACGATCTCACTCTGGCGAAACAGGGCGTTGGCGTCGAAGTTGAACTTCGCGTCAAGCGCCTTGATGTTGCCGTTGCCTTCGAGGATCAGCGGGTTGATCTCGACCAACGAGGCATCGGTCTCCATGTAGCACTTGTAGAGCTTTTGCAGCACGTCGATGCATTGCGCCGTCGACCCGGGTGGTACGCCGATGCCATTGGCGAGTTCGCCCGCCTGCGCTTCGGTCAAGCCGAGCGCCGGGTCGACAAACACCTTGATGATCTTTTCCGGCCTATCGTGCGCAACTTCCTCGATATTCATCCCGCCTTCAGACGAGGCCATCAGCGCGACGCGTTGTGTCGCGCGGTCGGTCACCACCGACAGGTAATATTCCTTGCGGATATCCGCCCCGTCTTCTATCAGCAGGCGGCGCACTTTTTGTCCCAGCGGGCCGGTTTGGTGCGTCACCAGCTGCATGCCGAGAATCTCGCCGGCCAGCGTCTTGACTTCGTCGATCGAGCGCGCAAGCTTGACGCCACCACCCTTGCCTCGCCCGCCGGCATGGATCTGTGCCTTGACGACCCATACCGGGCCGCCGAGCTTCTGCGCTGCCTCGACCGCCTCCTGCACGGTGAATGCCGCGATGCCGCGTGGCACTGGGACTCCGAACTTGCGCAAGATTTCCTTGCCTTGGTACTCGTGAATCTTCATGAGGGCTCTCTGGGGATTGGAAAAAACCCGCCGGACTGGCAAATCTACGTGATCGACAGCCGGGTGCGGACATCGCAGCCGCCAAATGTATCATGCTGCAATGCACCAAACTGTGGGCAAACTTACAGGCAGCACGGACGCAAACCAAGGAGCAGGCAAGACCATGGCCAAAGTATTCATTGATGGCGAAGCCGGTACGACGGGCCTGCAAATCCGCGAGCGACTGGCGCACATGAACGGCGTCGAAATCGTGAGCATCGCGCCGGTGTTGCGCAAGGACCTGGCCGCGAAGCGC
>JANLQZ010000946.1:0-3104 GCA_031368125.1 Betaproteobacteria bacterium | reverse complement strand
CTCAAGGAGGCGGTGAGCGCCGCGCTGGGCGACAAGCTCAAACACTGCGCGGTGCAGCTTGGCGAACTCACGATCGTCGTCGGCGCCGCGGATTACCTGGAAGCCGCCGCGCTGCTGCGCGACGCGCCTGCCTGCCGCTTCGAGCAATTGATCGATCTCTGCGGCGTCGACTACTCCGAGTACGCCAGCGGCGCAGTCGATGGCGCGCGTTATTGCGTCGTTTCGCACCTGCTGTCGGTCAGCCTCAACCAGCGCGTGCGCCTGAAGGTCTTCGCGACCGACGACGACGTGCCGGTCGTGGCTTCGCTCACCAGCGTCTGGAATTCGGCCAACTGGTTCGAACGCGAAGCCTTCGACCTGTTCGGCATCGTGTTCGAAGGCCACGCTGACCTGCGCCGCATCTTGACGGATTACGGTTTCATCGGGCACCCCTTCCGCAAGGACTTTCCGACCACCGGCTACGTCGAGATGCGTTACGACGCGGAGCAAAAAAGGGTCATCTACCAAAGCGTCACGATCGAGCCGCGTGAAATCACGCCGCGCATCATCCGTGAAGACAACTACGGGGGTTTGCATTGAGCCGGCACGCGACGCGCGGCGCCCGGGATGCACGGCATGGCTGAAATCAAGAATTACACGCTCAATTTCGGGCCGCAGCACCCGGCCGCCCACGGGGTTCTGCGTCTGGTGCTGGAACTGGACGGCGAAGTCGTCCAGCGCGCCGACCCCCATATCGGCCTGTTGCACCGCGCCACCGAAAAGCTGGCCGAAAGCAAGACCTATATTCAGTCGCTGCCCTACATGGACCGCCTCGACTATGTGTCGATGATGGCCAACGAACAGGCCTACTGCCTGGCGATCGAGAAGTTGCTGCACGTCGACGTGCCGCTGCGTGCGCAGTACATCCGCGTGATGTTTGCCGAGATCACGCGCCTGCTGAACCACTTGATGTGGCTGGGCGCCCATGGCTTCGATTGTGGCGCGATGAATATCCTGATCTACTGCTTTCGCGAGCGCGAGGCGCTGTTCGACATGTACGAGGCGGTGTCCGGGGCGCGTATGCACGCCGCCTACTTCCGCCCGGGCGGTGTCTACCGCGACCTGCCCGACACGATGCCGCAGTACCAGGTCAGCAAGATCAAGAACGCGCGGGCGATCGCCCAGCTCAATGAAAACCGCCAGGGCGGATTTCTCGACTTCGTCGATGACTTCTGCAAGAACTTCCCCGGCCAGGTCGATGAATACGAGACGCTGTTGACCGACAACCGGATCTGGAAGCAACGCACCGTCGGCATCGGGGTCGTCACGCCGGAGCGGGCGTTGAACATGGGCTTCACCGGTGCGATGCTGCGCGGCTCCGGTGTGGCATGGGATCTGCGCAAGAAGCAGCCCTACGACGCCTACAGCCTGGTGGACTTCGATGTTCCGGTCGGCAGGACCGGAGACTGTTATGACCGTTACCTGGTCCGCGTCGCGGAAATGCGCCAGTCGAACCGGATCATCAAGCAGTGCGTGGACTGGCTGCGCTCCAATCCGGGACCCGTGATCACCGACAACCACAAGGTCGCGGCCCCGTCACGCGAGTCCATGAAGTCCAACATGGAAGAGCTGATCCACCATTTCAAGCTGTTCACCGAAGGTTTCCATGTGCCCGCGGGCGAGGCCTACGCCTCGGTCGAGCATCCGAAGGGAGAGTTTGGAATCTACATCGTCAGTGACGGCGCCAACAAGCCCTACCGCCTGAAGATCCGCGCCCCGGGTTTTGCGCATCTGGCTGGCATGGACGAGCTGGCGCGCGGCCACATGATTGCCGACGCAGTGGCGATCATCGGAACCATGGACATCGTGTTTGGGGAGATTGACAGATGATCTCGGAAGCTGCACTCGCGCGCTTTGCCAGAGAAGTTGCGAAATACCCGGATGACCAGAAACAGTCGGCCGTGATGGGCTGCCTGGCGGTAGTCCAGCAGGAACTGGGATTTGTCAGTGTAGAAAGTGAAAAACAGGTGGCCGACTACCTCGGCATGGCACCAATAGCGGTGCACGAAGTCACCACTTTCTACAACATGTACAACCAGCGGCCGGTCGGCAACTTCAAGCTCAACGTGTGTACCAACCTGCCGTGCCAGCTGCGCGACGGCGCGCGGGCGCTGCACCACCTGGAATCGAAATTGGGAATCACAATGGGTGAGACAACGGCCGATGGCATGTTCACGTTGCAGCAAAGCGAGTGCCTGGGCGCCTGCGCCGATTCGCCGGTGTTGCTGGTCAACGACCGCACGATGTGCAGCTTCATGAGCAATGAAAAACTCGACCAGCTGGTCGATGGGCTCAGGTCGGCCGGACCGGAGGCGGCATGACGCCCGAACAGATACTCGGGCAGTTCCAGGCCACAGGCGTGGAGACCTGTTTCCACGATCGCCACATCAACCCGCAGATTTATGCCGGGCTCAACGGCGGCAATTGGCGCCTGCAGGACTACCAGGCGCGCGGTGGCTACCAGGCGCTGCGCAAGATCCTGGGCAGCGACGGCGGTGAAGGCCTGACGCCGGACCAGGTGATCGCCACGGTCAAGGAGTCCGCGTTGCGCGGTCGCGGCGGCGCCGGTTTCCCGACCGGCCTGAAGTGGAGCTTCATGCCGCGCCAGTTTCCCGGTCAGAAATACCTGGTCTGCAACTCGGATGAAGGCGAACCGGGCACCTGCAAGGACCGTGACATTCTGCAGTTCAATCCGCACATCGTGATCGAAGGCATGGCGATCGCGGCCTACGCCATGGGCATCACGGTCGGCTACAACTATATTCACGGCGAAATCTTCAAGACCTACGACCGCTTTGAAGAAGCGCTGGAGGAGGCGCGCGCCGCCGGGCTGCTGGGCGACCAGATTCTTGGCAGCAAGTTCAGCTTTCAGCTGCACGCAGCGCACGGTTTTGGCGCCTACATCTGCGGCGAGGAAACGGCATTGCTGGAATCGCTGGAGGGCAAGAAAGGGCAGCCGCGGTTCAAGCCGCCGTTCCCGGCCAGCTTCGGCCTGTACGGCAAGCCGACCACGATCAACAATACCGAAACCTTCGCGGCCGTCCCGTGGATCATCAACAACGGCG
>JANLQZ010000945.1:0-1921 GCA_031368125.1 Betaproteobacteria bacterium | reverse complement strand
GAGACCTTCGGCTTTTCTTCGCGGGCTCGGCGCGGGCGCACCGTGTAGCCGGATATTCCGACAATGCGGCGCTCCTCGCCGAGCAGGTACAACCACTCGGTGGTCTCCTCGGTCAGGCACACGATGCGCTGCGGCCCGAGGTCGGCTGGCGCAGTCACATCGTGCTCCATCACGCAACTCAGAACTTGAGGCGCAGCGATGCTGTCACGCTTCGACCCGCTTCTGGATAGATCGACGTCGCGACACCGGGGCCAGCGCAGCCAAACGCCTGGGTGGTGTATTTGCGGTCAGCGAGATTGGAGATTCCCAGCGCGAGTTCGGCCGCTCCCCACTGGTAGGCGTACCGCAGGTCCGCGGTCGAATAACCGGGTATCGAACACATATTCGCGAAGTCCGGGCTTTGGCTGGAAACCCAGTTTACGCCCGCACCCAAAGTGTGGCCGGCCGCCGGCCGCCAGTCGGCGCGTAGCGCCAGCGTGCGCTTGGGCACCAGCATCACGTCGTTGCCCGCATAGGTGCCGGCCGTGAACCTGGCCTGGCGCAAGGCTGCGTTCACGCGCAAGTCCAGATTTGGCGTCAGGGCATGCAGCGCGTCCAGTTCCAGTCCCTGGCGACGTGTAGGATCGAAATTGACGTTGGCGCCGGGAAACCCGAACAACGCAAACGGGCCTGGCGCGGCGGGATCGTATCCGATCTCGTTGCGCAACATGCTGCGGTACCAGCGCGCCTCCACGGCGCTCTGGCCCGACTTCCAGCGCGCCCCCAGCTCCAGGTCACGCGAGGTCTGCGGCTTCAGGAATATCCCGGGCACGGTGAACGAGAACTCGTCCACATTGGCCAGGCGGAAACTGCGTCCGGCCCGGCCATAGGCAGTGAATCCGGCGCCCAGTGGCTGGCTTGCGCCGACTTCCCAGGCGTGTTGCTGCTCATCCACTGCCGTCAGCGAACCGGCTTCCGACTTGTCGACCTTTTCCGTGCGCCAGCCCACGGTCAGGCGGGTGCCGGTCTGTGGCAAGGTGATGTCGTCCTTGACATACCAGGCGCTCGACCTGGCGCTGGCGCGGGTTCCGGCCGGCACGGCGGTGCGGTCCCACCGCCCCCGGTCGAGCCCCAGCACCAGTGCATTGGGCATCTGGCCGAGTTCGCCTTCGTGGCGCGCGCGCAGGCTGTAGTTCTCGGCGTCCACCGCATAGGCGAAGGCAAAGCCGTTGACGCTTTCGTAGTCCTTGGCGCGCTTGTTCGCATCGAAGGCAATTCGCCAATTGGCCAGCGCCGCTTCGGCAAAGACGCCCGAATGGCTGTTCTGCGTAGCGCCGTAGTCGGTCAACGAATTCGCCTGCCGCGGGTCGCTGGCGTATTGCGCCGCGGTCAGGGCGCCCGGCAAACCGCTGTGCATCGCGTCGCGCCCGGCCCGCGCACCCACGCGCAACCAGTCGTTGCTCCATTGCACCGACGCCGACAAGGCGTTCGACGCCGACGCAAAATTCTGCCGATGTCCATCGCTGCTGCGGTCGCTGGCGGCCACATCGGCTGAAAAACCGCCCGCCGCCACGGTTGCCGTGGCGCGCGTCTCGCGTTGCCCCATGTTGCCGCCAGCCGCGTACACCTGCGCCGCATTCACGCGTTGTGCGCCGATGCCGGCCTTGGTCGTGACCACGATCACGCCACCGGTTGCGCCCTCCCCGTACAACACGGCACCCGACCCGCGCAGTACCTCGATGCGGTGCACCGATGCAATCGGGATCGACGACAACCCGGCGCTGGTGAGGTCGGCCTCGTTGAGCCGCAATCCGTCGACGATAACGACCTGGTTGCTTTCGGAAGTCGAACCGAAACCGCGCAGATCGAGGCTGTAGTTGTTGCCGCCGGAAGTGTCGAGGCGACCCACCACTCCCAGCAGTTTCATCAGGGCCTCGTTGAC
>JANLQZ010000888.1:0-1757 GCA_031368125.1 Betaproteobacteria bacterium | reverse complement strand
CCGAGCGTGACAAGGTTGGTGTCGGTCAGCGTGACCGCGCCGCCCGTGACCCCGAGCTGGTTGAAGTTGTTGCCGGAGCCGGTCAGGAAAACCGTGCCAACTCCGGCGTTGACGGTCGTCTGCCCGGTCGCGGTGATGGTTCCACCCGACTGCACGATGTTGTCGCCATTGGGGGTGATGAGGACCAGGTTGCCGGCCGCAACCAGGTTGCCGGCCGCAACCAGGTTCTGCGACAGCGCCAGCGCGGCGCCACTGGTGATGCTGATGTTGTTGGCGCTGAACGCACCGCCCAGCACCGTTGCGCCGCCGGAGATCAGGGTCCAGTCGTCGTCGCTGGTGGTGGCGCCCAGCGTCAGGCTGGAACTGCCACCGATCGCGCTGATGCCGACCGCCTGCGCACCGGCGCCGGTGGCGACGCTGCCGACGCTGAGCGACTGCGTATTGCTGAAGTCGATGTTGCCGTCGACGCTGCTGCTGCTGGCGTTGAGTGTGGCGACCCGGTTGACGCCCGGCATTGCCACACCCGCATTGCCGCTGACCGTGAGTGTGTCCGCGACTACACCCGAGTTGATGCCTTCGGTGATCGTCTTGCGGGCGCCATCGGCATGCATGACCACATTGCCGGTGGTCCGGATCGCCGAGCCCACCGCACCGCTGCTGTTCAGGGCGATGTTGCCGGTGGCGTTGATCGTGATGACGCCCGGGCCGTTGGCGCTGGCGCCATGGCCGATACGCACGCCCGAAATGTTGGGAACGAACGTGATGTCGGCGGCATCGATGTCGATGGTGGCCGTGGTATTGGTCTGGTTGGACCCGGCGCCGATCGCGGCGCCAGCCAATGTGGACGACACCGTGCTGCCGGTCAGCGTGAGGTTGCCAGTGCCGTTGAAATCGATCGTGGTGCTGCCCAGGTTGCCGGTGCTGCCCAGGCCGATGAACGAACCCGATCCAGTGGTGCCGTTGGCGGCGTCGAGCGTCGTATCGCCAATGACGTTGATTTTCAGCGTCCGGCCACTCGAATTGCCCCCGCCGATGCTGGCGAAGTTGTCGCTGGTGCCGGTGCCGCCGGTCAGGTGCAGGCCACCGGTACCCGCGTTGATCTCCATGTTGCCGGCGCTGACAAAAATCCCCGCGCCGTTGCCCACACCGGCATTGCCGCCCTGCAGGTTGATCGTTCCGGCCGAGACCTTCTGCAGGCCCGTGCCATCGTTGTTGATGTCGGCGCAGGAGCCGCCGGTGGCTGCGCTGCAACTCGACGCGGTGCCAACGGCGGCTCCGCCGGTCAGCTGCAGGACCCCGGTGGTGGCGATCGTCTGGGCGCCCGAGTTGTTGAAGATCCCCGCATTCTGGCCGGCGACGGTGCCGCCGCGCACCGTGATGGAGCCGCTCTGCCCCGCGCTGCCCGCGGTGACCACCTGGTTGTTGCCGGTGATGTAGGACACGCCGGCCGACGTAGCCGCACCGATCTTGAGCGCATTGGAGCCGGCGGTTTCCAGCGACACGGTCTGGCTGCCGTCAGCGCGCATGCCGGCGTTGTTCTCGACGCCCCCTGCACCAGCCTGGATGGTCAGCGCACTGGCCGACACCGACTGCAGTTTGGCCGCGGCGCGCTGCCGGATGTCGGCGAAATTGCCGGTACCTGCCGCGCCGCCGCTGGGGCCACCCGTGATGGTGATCGCGCCCGAGCCGGTGACGAACTGGTCACCGTTCAAGGCTTCGATGCGCGCGAAATTGAAACCCGAGCCGGTGCCGCCGGT
>JANLQZ010000901.1:0-12563 GCA_031368125.1 Betaproteobacteria bacterium | reverse complement strand
GTGGCGGTGGTGATCGCCGAGGACCGCTATGCCGCCGCCGACGGGGTGGAAGCGGTCGAGGTGGAATACGAGGAGCTGCAGGCGGTGGTGGACCCGTTCGAGGCGCTCAAGCCTGGCGCCCCGGTGCTGCGTGAAGACCTGGCCGGCAAGACCGACGGCGCGCACGGCAAGCGCTACCACCACAACCACATCTTCACCTGGGATGCCGGCGACAAGGAAGCCACCGACGCGGCCTTTGCCAGCGCCCCCGTCACCGTGACGCAGGACATGTTCTACCCGCGCGTGCACCCCTGCCCGCTGGAGACCTGCGGGGCAGTGGCGTCTTTCGATCCCGTGCGCGGTGAACTCACGACCTGGCTCACCAGCCAGGCACCACACATCGTTCGAACCGTGGTGTCGATGCTGTCGGGCATCCCCGAGTCCAAGGTGCGCATCATCTCGCCCGACATCGGCGGCGGCTTTGGCAACAAGGTGCCGATCTACCCCGGTTATGTGTGCGCCATCGTGGCCTCCATCGTGCTGGGGCGCCCGGTGAAATGGGTCGAAGACCGGATCGAGAACATATCGAGCACCGGATTTGCGCGGGATTACCACATGACCGGTGAACTGGCGGCCACGGCCGACGGGCGCATCCTGGCGCTGCGGGCCAATGTGATCGCCGACCACGGCGCCTTCGACGCCTGCGCCGACCCGACCAAGTTCCCGGCCGGCATGTTCCACATCTGCACCGGCAGCTACGACATCGCCAACGCCTACTGCAAGGTGGATGGCGTCTACACCAACAAGGCGCCCGGCGGAGTCGCTTACCGGTGCTCGTTCCGTGTCACCGAGGCGGTCTACCTGGTGGAGCGCATGGTGGATGTGCTGGCGCAGAAACTGGGCATGGACAAGGCCGAGATCCGCGCCAAGAACTTCATCAAGCGCGCGCAGTTCCCCTACCGTTCGGCGCTCGGGTTCGACTACGATTCGGGCGACTACCAGACCGCGCTGGACAAGGTGCTCGATGCGGTGGACTACAAGGGGCTGCGCGCCGAGCAGGCGAAAAAGCGCGCCGACCCGTTGTGCCCGACCCTGATGGGCATCGGCCTGGTCAGCTTCACCGAGGTGGTGGGCGCCGGTCCGAGCAAGATCTGCGACATCCTCGGTGTGGGCATGTTCGACTCGTGCGAAATCCGCGTGCACCCGACCGGCAGCGCGATCGCGCGCATGGGCACGATCTCGCAGGGGCAGGGCCACCAGACCACCTACGCGCAGATCATCGCCACCGAACTCGGGTTGCCGTCCGAGGTGATCCAGGTCGAGGAGGGCGACACCAGCACCGCGCCTTATGGGCTGGGAACCTACGGTTCGCGCTCGACGCCGGTGGCGGGTGCGGCCATCGCCATGGCGGCCCGCAAGATCCACGCGAAGGCGAAGAAGATCGCGGCCCACCTGCTCGAGGTGAGCGAGGCCGATCTGGAGTGGGAGATCGACCGCTTCAAGCTGCGTGGCGACGACGCCAAGTTCAAGACCATGAAGGACATCGCGTGGGCCGCATACAACCAGCCGCCACCGGGGCTGGAGCCGGGGCTGGAAGCCGTGCATTATTACGACCCGCCCAATTTCACCTTCCCGTTCGGCATCTACCTGTGCGTGGTGGACATCGACAAGGGCACCGGCGAGACCAAGATCCGCCGCTTCTACGCGCTCGACGACTGCGGCACACGCATCAACCCGATGATCATCGAAGGCCAGATCCATGGTGGCCTGACCGAAGGTTATGCGGTGGCGATGGGGCAACTGCTGTCGTTCGACAAGCAGGGCAACATCCAGGGCAATTCGCTGATGGACTACTTCCTGCCGACCGCCGTGGAAACGCCGGTATGGGAAACCGACTTCACAGTGACGCCGTCGCCGCACCACCCGATCGGTGCCAAGGGGGTCGCGGAGTCCCCGCACGTGGGCAGCATACCGACCTTCACCAGCGCCATGGTGGACGCCTTCGCGCACCTGGGGGTGACGCATTTCAACATGCCGCACTCGGCCTACCGGGTCTGGCAGCAGCTCAAGAAGGTCGGGCTGGCCAGCTGATCGCTTCGCTTGCGTGGCCGATGCGCCGGCTGGTGCATCGGCCCGTCTCTTTTCAGAAGGAATCCATGGAAGTTGTTCTCGACAAACAGTACCCGGTCGCCTCTGGCGTGGACGCCGCATGGGTGGTGCTGGGCAACATGCATGAACTCGCCACCTGCATGCCGGGCGCGCAGATCACCGAAGACATCGATGCGACCCATTACAAGGGCAGTGTGCGCGTCAAGGTCGGCCCGGCCGTGGCCGCCTTTGCCGGCACGATTGAAATCCTGACGCTGGACCCCGCCACCCGCACGCTCAAGATGGTGGGAAAGGGGGCCGACAAGGGCGGCTCGTCCGCGTCGATGGAGCTTACCGCCCGGCTGGTGGCGGCCGACAACGGCCAAAGCACCCTGGATGGCCACGCTGAAGTCATCGTCAACGGCAAGTTCGCGCAATTTGGTGGCCGCATGATCAACTCGGTGTCCGACGTGATCCTGGGCCAGTTCGCCGACGTCTTTTCACAAAAGGCGCAGGTCGTGCAGGCCGCGATGGCCCCGGCCGCGCCCGCCGGTGAAGACCCAACTGCGGCTGCGGCGCCACCGCCAGTGGCGCCGGTGGCGCCGGTCGTGGCCAGGGAGTTCAACGCCATGGGCCTGGTCTGGACCCTGATCAAGGACTACTTCGCCAGGCTGTTCGGCCGCAGGACCTGAGCATGGCGCGGGCGGATTCAGGAGCCGGGGCGACGCCTGAGGGATTGCGCGAACGCCTCTACCACGCTGGCTACATTGCCGACGAAGACCTGGCCAGCCTGGTCTGGATGGGCCTGCGACTGGAGCGGCCGCTGTTGCTCGAGGGTGATGCCGGTGTCGGCAAGACCGCCGTGGCGGGCGCCTGCGCCCGCGCGCTGGGCCGCCCGTTGCTGCGGCTGCAGTGTTACGAAGGCCTGGACCTGAGCCAGGCCGTGTACGAATGGAATTACAGCCGCCAGCTGCTCGAGATCCGGTTGGCGGAAGCGGGGCAGGGTGACCGCGCGGCGCTGCGCGACAACCTTTTTTCGGAGGCCTTCCTGCTCGAGCGGCCGCTGCTGCAGGCGATCCGTTCACCACAGCCCTGCGTGTTGCTGATCGACGAGATCGATCGCGCCGACGAGGCCTTCGAGGCCTTTCTGCTCGAGATGTTGTCCGAATACCAGGTCACGGTGCCCGAGATCGGCACCTTGGCTGCGCGCAGCAAGCCGCTGGTGGTCCTGACCAGCAACGGCACGCGCGACCTGTCGGACGCGCTGCGCCGACGCTGCCTGTTTCACTACCTCGATTTCCCGTCGCTGGCGCGCGAGATGCAGATCGTGCGCACGCTCGTGCCCGAGGCCGCTGGCCGGCTGGTGGAGCAGGCCGTCGCCTTCGTGCAGCGGCTGCGCCGTGACGATCTGGAGAAGGTGCCGGGTGTGGCGGAGACGCTCGACTGGGTGCGCGTATTGTTCCATCTCGGGCATGGCGAACTGCCGGTCGATCCCCAGCTGCTGGTGCCCACCCTGGCGGCGCTGCTCAAGACCCGCAACGACCGCTGGCAGGTGACGGCCGAACGCGTGGGCAAGCTGATCGACGGCCCGCGCATCGCGCAGGATGTCGGTGTCGCAGGTGCGATGAAATAACGGCCGGTCGAGCATGAGCGCCGCGCCGGGCCGCCCCCAAGCAAGCACCGCAATGCGCAGCATGGAGGTACGTCAATGAGCGCCGCGCCGGGCCGCCCCAAGCAAGCTCGCTCGCACCGCAATGCGCAGCATGAAGGTACGGCAATGACTGCCACCGCTGCCCAGCCGCGCCCGGCCACCGATGCGCGCCAGCGCATTGGCGAGTTTGCCCATTACCTGCGCGAGCACGGATTTGCGCTCGGTTATGACGAGGTCGAATTGATGGTGCGCGCGGCTGCGGTCTTGCCGCTGGCGCAATGGCCGCGCATCGGCATGTTGTGGCGCGCAATCACGTCCGGCAGCGAGAAGCAATGGCTCAGGTACCCGGAGTTGCACCAGGCGTTCTGGTTTCCGCACAAGGTCCAGGGCCAGACACGCAGTTCGGGCGCCAGCCGGCGCGCCCGTACCCTGCCCGAACTGGTGGAACAGATGCATGGCGAGATGGGCGAAGCACCACCCGGCGGGACCAGGCCGACACAGGGCTTGGCCGAGCACGAGGGTGCCGGTGATGGGGCCGCGGGTGACACGCCGCCCCGGGCCCAGGGTGGCGCCAGCCGCACCGACGCTCTCGAAGAGCGCGACTTCGGCGACTGGACGGCGGCCGACATGGAACGCTTCGAACCTCTGGTGGAGGCCCTCAAGCGCCGGCTGCGCACGCAGCTGGTGCGGCGCTGGCAGAAGCAGCGCGATGGTGGTGTGATCCATTTGCGGCGCTCGTTGCGCGGGGCCCTGTCCACGGGCGGCGAGCTGGTCAAGCTGCACCATGTGCGCCGGCGCCGACGTCAGCCGCGCGTTGTGGTGCTGGTCGATGTGAGCCGTTCGATGGAAGTGCATGCCCAGTTCTTCCTGCGCCTGAGCCGTGCCTTTGTCGAGGTCATGGATGCGCGCGCCTTCGTGTTTCATACGCGGCTGGCCGAGGTCACGCCACTGATGCGCCGGCGCAGCGAACGGGTACAGGAAAAGGTCAACGCCGTGAGTTTTGGCTTCGGGGGCGGCACGCGCATCGCGACCTGCCTGCACGAGGCGCTGCACCGGCATCTGGGACGGGCGCTGGCGCGCGGCGACCTGTTCATGGTGTTCAGTGACGGCTTCGATACCGATGAGCCGCAGGCCCTGGCAGATGTGCTGGCGCAGGTTCGGGCCCGTGGCGCGCGTGTGTGCTGGCTGCATCCCACGGTCCTGGTGCCGCAATCGGCGGCCATGCTGCTGGCGGCGCCGCATGTGACGCGGTTCATGCCGGTGCACAATCTGGCCAGCCTGTCGCGCCTGCCCGAGCTGCTGGCCTGAAAAACCTTTGAACCCTATCTCTCAACACAGGAAGTACGACCATGGGATGTTTGCTTAAACAAGGCGGTGGGTTGTACGCGCGCCTGCGCATCGGCGCCGTGTTGCTGGCCGCTGGAGAAGGTGTGCGCATGGGTGGTGTGGCCAAGTCCCTGATCCGGCTGCAGGGTGTGCCGCTGATCAGCCGCCAGTTGGTTGCGCTCAGCGGCGCCGGCGTGGACGAAGTCGTGGTCGTGACCGGCCATGCGCGCGACGCGGTCGAGTCGCAGGTGCAGAGTTTCCCGGTGACGCTGGCCTTCAACCCGGCCTACGCGCAGGGGCAGCAGGGCTCGGTGCGGGTGGGCCTGTCGGCCCTGGGCGGTCACTTCGACGCTGTGTTCATCGTGCTGGCCGACCAGCCCCTGATCAGCGCGGCCGACCTGACCGAGCTGATAGCGGCTTTCAAGAAGCGGCCCGCCGGCAATGTCGTGGTGCCGGTGGTCAACGGCCAGCGCGGCAACCCGATCCTGCTCGACGACGTGGCGCGGGCGCGCATTCTCGCCAGTGGCACCAACCTGGGCTGCCGGCACATGATCGAGCGCGAGCCCGAGCTCGTGTACCTGCACCAGACCGCGAACACCCGGTTTGTGACCGACCTCGATACACCGGACGACCTGCAGCGGCTGGCCGAACGCACCGGCTGGACGCTGGAGCTTCCCACCGTTGTGGCGACAGCCTGAACCCGGTGGCGGCGGACGCAGCGATCGAGCGGCACTGGCCGGTGCCGATGTCGGTGCACCGGTTTGCCGGTGCTTCGGAGGTCAATCCGTTGCTGGCCCGGGTGTTCCGCGCCATGCGCGCGACCGATCCAGCGGCGGATGCCGGGGGTACGCAGGGCAGCTTCTACGCCAGCGCGGATGACCTGCTCACGCGGGTCGACCTGCCGGAGTTCGGCGCATTGCTGAAATTCATCGCGGCGGCGCTGCAGGCGACGGCGCAGCAGGCCAATGCCGGCGTGTGGCCCGAGGGCCGCCATGGGCTGCAACTGGAACTGGTCGGCGTCTGGTTCCAGATCCAGAACGGTGCCTCCTTTCACGATGTCCACACCCATGGCAACTGCTCCTGGTCGGGCGTCTATTGCGTGCAGGTCGATCCGCCGGAGCAACGGGCGGCGCATCCGCAGTTCGGCGCACTCAACGGGGCCACGCGCTTCTACAGCCCGATGTTTCCGCTGCTGGGCGGGGCCTACATCGACATGGGTAACGCGTGGTTGCAGCAGGCCACGCTCGACCACGCCCTGTGCGAGGGCGACCTGGTGCTGTTCCCGTCACTGCTGGCGCACAAGGCGATGCCTTACGTCGGCACGCGCGACCGCATCATCGTGTCGTTCAACGCGCAGATCCGCGCTCCCGGCGGCGACCGGCTTTTTCGTTTCGCTGCAACCTGAGGCCACGGCAGCGGGCGTCTTACGACGCAGCATCCGTTTGCGTCGATAGGCGTGCCGCCAGCAAACAGCCGAACTCGCGCGCAAAGTCCACCGACACGCGGGCGTGGACGGCGCCCTGTTTGTCAAAGAAACGCTGCGTGCCACGCACACCGAACACGCCTTCGTGCCAGATATTGGGGTGGATGTACAGGCCCTGGCAGCCGTCGAAACAAAAACACACGAACTTGCCCGGTGTGATGTCGTCACCCGGCAGCGCCAGCGGCACCATGAACGGTTCGTGCTGCAACGGGAAGAACAACTGGCCGCCGTCGGGGTGGTAGTTGGCATGCCACAACAGCATGCGTTGCGGGTCGCGCCGGTGGCTGCCGTCGGCGTGTTCGGGCAATTGCGCGTAGGCCAGGATGTAATGTCCGCCCACCGCGTCGTTGCGGCCGTACAGGATGTCGCCCTGCCATTCGCTGACGAACACGCCTTCGGTGGTGCCGGCTTCGTCCCCCGTGTCCTCGTCCACCGGCCGCCAGCCGGCCGCCGGCCAGCGCACGATCTCCACCTTGCAGTGCGCCGGGTCGTCGACCAGTTGTCCGTAGCCGCGCAGTGATTCGGGCGTGGCATCCACCAGCGGCATGTCGACCAGGCGCAGGTTGGCCGGCAACCCGGGGTTCAGGTAGTCGGGTGGCGCCGCCATGGACTTTCGGGTTGCGGGTGGTCAGAGGCCTCAGGGCAGCGCCATCCTGCGCAGGTCGGGCCCGCTCAGGCGCCGTCCCTTGCGGTGCTCGGCCACCAGCCGGCACATGGCGGCGTTGCGCGGTGCGGTGGTGCCATGTTGTGCGGCCAGGCGGACCACGGCGCCGCAGAGGTCGTCGATCTCGGTGCTGCGGCCCTGGTGCATGTCGTCCCACATGGACGAGCGGGCGGTCTCGTCCACGCGCAGCATCGGCCCGGCGACGCGCGTGAACAACCAGTTCGGCAGCCGCAGGATGTAGGGCATCAGGTGCGGCGGGGCGGCAGCGACTTTGGCCGGCCGGATGCCGGCATGTTTCATCACCGCCAGCGCCTCGATTTGCAGGGCCGCCAGCACCTGACGGAAGTCGCGGTCCATCAACTGCGCGCGCAACGGCAGGTCGGACAGGGCGTTGACCGGGTTGTTGAGGTTGAGCAGCAGCTTGCCCCATTGCCACGGCCGCATGTCGCGTGCCAGCGCAACCGGCAGCCCGCAGGCGCCGAGCAGCAAGGCCATTTCGTGCGTGACATGGGTGCTGGCCATGTGCAGCTTGCCGGCCGATGCCCGGTGCACGTGGCCCAGCGCCGGCATCACCACGTTGTAGGCGACCATACCGGCCAGCACCTGCATCTGCGTGGCGATGGCCGCGATGCGCGCCACGTTGTCGACCCCGTTCTGGAGCGAAACGACGGGGGTCCGCGCGGCGCAGGTGGCGGCGATCTCGAGCGCGGCGGCTTCGGTGGCGCCGCCCTTGACGCACAGCAGCACCACGCTGTCGGGCGCCATCGGCACGCCGGCCAGCGAGGTGGCCAACACCAGCCGGTGCGCCGGCACGTGCACCTTGAAGCCGTCGAGGTCGGTCACCGTAAGTCCGGCGCGGGCCAGTACCTCGATTGTCCTGGGCCGGCCCACCAGGGTGACGTGGCGGCCGCCGGCCGCAAGCCGGCCGCCCACGTAACAACCAATGGCGCCTGCTCCGAGGATGACGAAGTGCATGGCGTTATTCCACCACAGCGGCGGCGCGCTGCAAGTCCTGCAGGGTATCGATGTCGGTCACGCAACCTGCGTCCTGCACCACGTATTCCGCGGCGCCCGCGCCGCGCGCGATCGCGCCTGCGCCCCGGTCGCCATCGAGTGCCATCAGGGCGGCGCCAAAACGGGCCGCGAAACGCACCGGATGCCCGCGTTGGCCCTGGTAGACCGGCACCACCACGTCCTGGTCGGGCCACACCCGCGCGAGCTCGCGCAGGGTCTGCGGCTGCACCAGCGGCAGGTCGCCCGGCAGCACCAGCCAGCCGGCCGCCCCTGCGGTCGCGCGCACGGCGGCGGCGATCGCGTCGCCCATGCCCGCGTGCGGGCCTTGTTCCAGGTGCCACGGCAGGCCGCTGGCCCGGACCGCGTCCAGCGTATGCTGCAGCACCGGCTTGCCCGACAAAAGCGCCTGCAACTTGTGGGTCGTGCCACCCGAGGCGATGAACCGTTCGCCTCGGCCAGACGCCAGTACGATGATGGTTGGCAGTTGCATGCCCAATCGTAGCCCCAGAACTTGTCCCCGGCGTGTTTGCGGACAAGTTCCCGAGTTATTTGGTCCGCTCGCCCAGTGCCAGCGCCAGCGAGGTGACGCAGATCGCCATCGACAGCAATTCCAGCAGGCCCAGCGGTTCTCCGTTGACCAGCGCACCCGAGAACATCGCCACCACCGGCACCATCACCGATGACAGCCCGGCGATGTTCGCCGGCAGCAGGTAGACGATCGCGTTCCAGCACACGTTGCCGATGCACATGGGAATGACGGTGATCCAGGCGATCACGGCGATCGACTGCCACGACGGCACGAACCACCGGCCGTCCCCCAGCACCATGGCGCCGATGGCCACCGGCACCGCCCCGAGCAGCAGTTGCCAGCCGGTCAGCACCAGCACCGGCACCTGCACATTGCCGCGCTTGAGCACCAGCGTGCCGATGGCCCAGCCGATGGCCGAAAGCAGGCCCAGCGCCAGGCCCAGCGGCGCCGCCGCGTAGGCGGCAAAACTCGGCACCATCAGCAGCGCCACGCCGGCGCCGCCCAGCACGATCGCCAGCAGCAGGCGCGGGCTCAGCTGCTCGCCCAACACCGCCCAGGCGATCAGCGCCGCCCACAGCGGCATGGTGAAACCCAGCACCGCCGCCTGCCCGGAGGGGATCAGCAGCGCGGCATAGGTGCTGGTGATGTTCCACAGGATCAGGTAGAAGAATGTCGCCAGTGCCACGGTGGCCCAGTACCTGCGCGGTATGCGAAGCGATGCGCCACGGAGGCGCGCGATCGCCAGCAGAAGCAGCCCGGCGCCGGTCATGGCCACGGCGCGAAAAGTCCAGACCGATATCTCGCGCACCGCATAAGGAAACAGCGGCCAGTTGGTGCCCCAGACGAGCGTGAGAGCCACCAGCAGGAACAGGGCGCGGCGGGGGACGGCGGGGTGGGTCATACAGGGGCCTGGCGGTTTTGCTTCTGGTTTCGATTGTCCGCGGGTTTGGGCATCCGGGCGGCCCGCTTGCCCGATGCGGCGCCGCGGATACCGACCCGGCGCCAGTGGCGGGTCGACGCGGTTTGTGTTCATACCGACACGGGCGACTCCCCGAGCCTGGCTGCGGTACGATGACCAACACTCACGAGGAACTGACGCAGGTGCCCCAATCCGGATTCAAGCAACGCCTGGCCGCGATCCTGGCCGCCGACGTGGCGGGGTATTCGCGCCTGATGTCGCAGGACGAATCCGCAACCGTGGCGGCGCTGGATGCGGCGCGTCTAGTCTTTCGTTCGCAGATCGAGGCCAATCAGGGCCGTGTCATCGACATGGCGGGCGACTCGGTGCTGGCGGTGTTCGAGACGGCAATCGGCGCCGTGTCGGCGGCGCTGGCAGTGCAACACGAGCTCAGCGCGGCGGCTGCCGCAACGCCCGAAGACCAGCGCATGCGTTTTCGCATCGGCATACACCTGGGCGACGTGATCGAAAAGGCCGACGGCACGGTCTACGGCGACGGCGTCAACATCGCCGCGCGGCTGGAAGGGCTGGCGCAACCGGGTGGCATCACGATATCCGAATCGATCCAGGTTGCGGTACGCAGCCGGATCACGGCGAGCTTCGAGGACCAGGGGCCGCAACAGGTCAAGAACATAGCCGAGCCGGTCCGTGCCTACCGGATTGCAAGCCGACTGGCGACCGGTGGCCCGGCCCCGGCCAGACGCGCGGGCGGCATATACGACAAGCCATCCGTAGCGGTATTGCCGTTCACCAACATGGGCGGCGACCCGGAGCAGGAGTATTTCAGCGACGGCTTGACCGAAGACATCATCACCGCCCTGGCGGCTTGGCGCTCGTTTCCCGTGATCGCGCGCAACTCCACTTTCGCGTACAAGGGCAAATCGCCAGATATCCGCCTGGTGGCGCAGGAACTGGGCGCGCGTTATGTGGTCGAAGGCAGCGTGCGCAAGTCCGGCCAGCGGGTGCGCATCAACGCGCAGCTGATCGACGGCCAAAGTGGCAACCACCTGTGGGCCGAGAAGTTCGACCGGGATTTCCAGGAGCTGTTCGCGGTGCAGGACGAGATCACCACCCGTATCGTCGCGGCGATCGAACCCGAGCTGAGCAACGCAGAAATCCGCCAGGTGGCCAAGCGTGCGCCCGGCAGTTTCACGGCGTGGGATCTTTACATCCGTGGCCTCGCCAACATGCCGTCCTACGGATCGCAACGTGAGCAGACCAAGCGCCTGTTCGCGCAAGCCCTGGCTGAAGACCCCGGCTTCGTGGATGCCGCCACGGCGCTCGCGCTGTGCCACAGCGCTGATGTCTATGCATCGCATTCGGACAACGTCGACGCATCGATCGCCGAGATGTTCAGGCTGGCCAATGGCGCGCTGGCGGTCGATGCGCGGTACTTCCGGGCGCATATCGCCTTGTGCCTGGCGCACTTCTGGCGCGGCGACATGAACACATCGGTGGCGGCCGGTCGCAAGGCGGTGGCATTGAACCCCAGTTCGGTGGAGGGTTATGAGGGACTGTCGGCCGCGTTGTGCCATCTCGGCATCGCGCAGGAGGCGGAGCAGTGTGCCCGCATCTGCCTGCGGCTCACACCGGTGGACCCGCGGTCATACCAGCACCATTTCTTGCTGGCACAGGCGCTGCTGGGCCAACGCCGCTTTGATGAGGCGCTGGACCACCTGGCGATTGCCATCGGCGAGCGACCGCGTGACACGGTGCTGCTCGGGTACAAGACGATCCTGCTCGGGCACCTCGGGCGCACGGAAGAGGCGCGAAACTGCCTGAACATGTACCTCGAAAGACGCAAGCTCAAACTCAAGAGCGCTGACGACTACCGCAAGCTGTACATTCGGAATTCGGCGCTGAGCGAACTGAACCTCGAAGGGCTTCGCAAGGCCGGGTGGGACGTCTAGTTCTGGTCCAGCTTCAAGGAGTCGGTCGTGGGCAAATCGGTCGAGTTTTTCTATGATTTCGTCAGCACCCCCTGCTTTATCGCCTGGAAGGTGTTGCCGGCCCTGCTGGAAACGGCCGGCGCCAGCCTGGTGCTGACGCCGGTGCTGACCGCAGGCATCCAGAAGGCCACCGGCAATCCCGGGCCACTGGCTTATCCGGACAAGAGGGACTGGTACGTGCGGGACCTGGCTCTCTGGATAAGGAAACGTGGCCTGACGGTCAGCCCGGAACTGCATGTGCCGTTTCGCAGCCTGGATGTTTTGCGGGGCAGCTTCATTGCCGCCGAGCGCAACGAGACCACGCGTTATGTGGGGGCCGTGTTCGGCGCCGTGTTTGAGCAGGGCCGCAACTTGGACGATATGGCGGTCGTCCGGCAATGCCTGGATGGCGCCGGTCTGGACGCCAAGGCCTATCTGGAGGGTATCGAACGCGCCGACGTCAAGGACCGGTTGCGCCGAAGCACCGACGACGCCCTGGCCCGGCGCGTGTTCGGCGTGCCGACCTTCATGGTCGACGGCGAGTTGTTCTTTGGTCAGGACCGCATCGAGTTCGTGATGGACGCGTTGGGGCGGGCCTGAAGCGTTCATCCTGGCACGCTTCACACTACTTGCATGGTATGCGGCAGACACCGGCCTGCGCCAGCACCGGGTCGGCAGCCCGGGCCCGGGCCCTGAGGGCCGACTTCAGAGCGTCTTCAGAAAACCCAGCAACAACGCGTTGACCTCGCTGGCACGTTCACGCTGTATCCAGTGACCCGCCCTTTCGAGGATATGGCAGCCGCGCAGATTCGGCAGCGACGTGGAAAAACGGTCGATGGTTGCCTTGGCGGCGGGAAACTTGAGCACGCTGTCGCGCGCACCGGCGACGAACATCGACGGCTGGCGAATGATGCAGCCGCGCCACGGGCCGAGCAATTCCCAC
>JANLQZ010000885.1:0-5358 GCA_031368125.1 Betaproteobacteria bacterium | reverse complement strand
CTGCGACGGCCAGGAGGCGTGGGTCGATCCCAGCGTCCTGAGCGTGCTGCACCCGCATGCGCGCACCTGCATGTTGTGGAGCGGCGACTGCTCGATGGTGATGCTGCAGGTGCCCAGCGCGGTGCTGCGGGACCGCCTGCCCTCGCAGGCGCAACGCGCGGGCGCGCCGCAATTCAGCTTGACCCAGTCGCGCCAGAACCCGGCCGTGGCCGCCTGGTGGCAGGCGGTGACGGACCTGACACGCAACCTGCACGACCACGGGGCGCAGTGGCTGCGCCACCCGGCCGCGTACGCGGCAATGGAGGCTTTCCTGCTGACCGGGCTCGACCTGTTGCTGCCCGACGCCGCCAGCGCGGCCGATGGCCCTGGCCTGCCAACCGGCGGCGGGCGCCGGCTGCAGCGCGCGCTGGACTACATCTGGGCCAATGCCCACCAGAGCCTGACGCTGACCGACATCGCGGCGGCCGCGTGTGTCAGCCCGCGCACGCTGGAAGCCGCTTTCCGGCGCCGTTTCGACCAGTCGCCACTGGCCTACACCCGCGGCGTGCGGCTGGACCGGGTGCACCAGGCCTTGCGGGCGGCCGCGGCGCAAGGGCGCCCCGGTTCCGTGACCGACATTGCGTTGCAACACGGCTTCGTGCACATGGGACGGTTTTCCGCCTATTACCGGCAGCGTTTCGGCTGCGCGCCGTCGACAACGTTGCGGGGTGAGTGAAGGCCGGCAAACAACCAGCTAGACCAGGGGATTGGCGGTTTTCAAGGACTTGAATCGCCCGAAGTCGCGGTCCGCGCTCCACAGCACCGACACACCGTTTTCAATGCAGATCGCTGCGATACGTGCATCGTGAAATTGCCCACCCTGGAGTCTGGCTTTGCGCGTGAGATCCGACAGGATGCGCCAATGCTGCGCGCCGCTGTGCAGGACCTGCGCTTGCGGCGACGCGAGCCACGCGTCGATCTGCACCAGTGCCTGCTCGTAGCCGCTGGCCGGACTGAAGACCTTCGGGTTGGTGACGACTGCCGTGAATTCGTGCAGACAGCTGACTGGAATTCCCCACGGCCGACCGCCTTCCGCCAGCGACTGCAGACACCCGAACGCCTGGGCGTGGAAGGCGCATTCCGTGCGGTGCGCGTACACCAGCACGTTGGTGTCGACAGCGATCATGGCCGGGGCGCCACGACGCGCGAAATGACGTGGTCTTGTTCCATCTCCTGCCAGCGCCGTGGCTCTGAAATCAACATGGCCTTGCCATGCACACGCGCATCCTTGAGCTTGAAAGCGGGCTTGGCTTTGGCTTGGGCGTCGTTCAGTACGCGGCGCAGTCCTTCTTCAATCAGGGCACGCAGCGTGGTTCGCCTTTGCCGTGCGAGCTCTTTGACCGAATTGAACAGCGCGTCCGATACGTCGATGGTCGTTTTCATATTGCCACCCATATTGGTAGATATGGGTATATTGTAAGCCAGTCGCGTCGCACCGTTGGGGTCCCGAAGCCGATCGACACGCAGCCTCCTGATCTGCTCGGCTGCACCGCCGGCATAACCCTGGCCGCGGCGAGTCTGGATCGCCGGTTTGTCCTGTCACCGGCGGGTGCGCTGACCATCCTCGTCGTCGAATGCCACTCGGGCTGGTACATCCCCCTCGGATTCGACCGGGACACCCTCCCCGACACCGTCTGCGGCCTGGGCATCGCAGTCGTCCCGCAACGGTGGCCGCCGGGCATCAGAGCACGCTGGAAGCCGCTTTCCGGCGCCGCTTCGGCTGCGCGCCGGCGCAGACCCTGCACTGCGCCTGTCCGCCGGCCCATTGCGGCGGCGCGACCTCGGTTGTGCCTGCCTGCGGGCTGTAAATCTGTGTAAAACTGCCAACCGGTTGCCGGCCTGCGGCGTTGGGAACAGGCACACTGTGCCATCACAGGAATCCCGATGCCCACCCACCGCCCTGCCCGGTTCGCGCCCCATCTGGCCATTGCGTTGTGCGCCGGCCTGCTCGCCAGCTCGGCGGCCATGGCCCAGAGCGAATCGACCGCGGCGCAGGTCTGGCGCGCCAGTTCGCGCCTCGGCTATGGGCCCGACCCCGCCACCGCACAGGCGGCACAAGGCGACCCGCGCGCCTGGGCCTTGCAGCAGATCGACGCGGCGTACGCGGCCAGCCAGCGCGCTCCCAACATTGGGCCCGAGTTTGCGCGCTTCAACCAGCCCCTGAACCAGACCGTCAACGAGTTCCAGGCCGAGCGCGAGGCGCGCCGCCAGGTGCGCGCCGCCGCGCCAGTGCCCGGCGCCACCGACATGGCCAACCGCGGCGCCGACAACGGCAACGGATTCAGCCGCGAGATGCAGCAGACGGCCGCCGCCTGGCGGCTGACGGCGTGCAGCGACCCCGCCGTCGAGCAACCGCTGCTGGCGCGCATGACCGAATTCTGGTTCAACCACCTGAACGTATTCGTGGGCAAAGGTACGGTGCGCCCGTTTGTGGGCCACTACGTTGTCCATGCCATTCGCGCCAACGCCCTGGGCCGGTTCGAGGACCTGCTGCTGGCCAGCGCCCAACACCCGGCCATGCTGCTTTACCTGGACCAGGCGCAAAGCAACGTGCGCGGGCTGAACGAAAACTACGCGCGCGAACTCATGGAACTGCATACGCTGGGGGTCGGCGCCGGGTATAACCAGAACGACGTGCGCGAACTGGCGCGTATCCTGACTGGCTGGACGGTGGGCCTGCAGCAAGGCCTGGGATTTCGTTTCGTCGAACGCCTGCACGACACCGGCGACAAGACCCTGCTCGGGCAGCGCTTCCAGGCGGCCGGCAAACGCGAAGGCGAAGACGCGATTCGCATGCTGGCGCGCCATCCGGCCACGGCCAGGCGCGTCGCCAGCCGCCTGGCCGCGACTTTCGTTGCCGACCAGCCACCGCGGGCGCTGGTCGACCGGCTGGCCGCGACGTTCACCGCAACCCAGGGCGACATCCGCTCGGTGCTGCGCACACTGGTGGAGTCACCTGAATTCTGGCAACCCGGCAACACCCTGTTCAAGACCCCGCTCGACTTTGCCTGCTCGGCGCTGGTCGCCGGTGGTGGCGCCAAAGACCGCCGCGAAATCCAGCTCAGCCTGGGTTTCCTGGCGCAGGCCGGGCAACCCATGCACGGCTGGCAGACACCCGACGGCTACAAGACCGATGCGGCAACCTGGCTGGCGCCCGAGGCGCTGACACGGCGCGCGGACTTCGCGGTCATGCTGGGTGGGCGCATCGACGAGCCGACCTATTTGCAGCCCTTCCTGAGCGCCGCCAGCCGCGAGCGCATCGGCCGCGAGCGGCCCGGCGCGCGCGCCGGCCTGATGTTGGCCAGCCCCGACTTCATGGGCAAATGACTTTTCGCCCGCCCGGGCCGACGCCATCGCACATCAACCCATCGCTACAAACACCATGCACGCTCCGCCAGACCCTACCAATTACTTGCGCCGCCAACTGCTGCTGGGCCTGGGCGCCGGCAGCGCGCTCGGTTCGCTGCCGGTCGCGCGCGCCTGGGCACAAGCCGCCCCGCAGGGCGCCAGGCATGCGGGGTCGGGACGGCTGGTGGTGGTATTCCTGCGCGGCGCTTACGACGGTCTTTCAGCCTTCGTGCCGTATGCCGACCCCGACTACCACGCCTTGCGGCCGAATATCGCCATTGCCGCGCCGGACGGCAGCACACAAACGGCGCTGAAGCTGGACCAGGTGTTCGCTTTGCACCCGGCCCTGGCGCCGCTGCTGCGTTTCTGGCAGCAAGGCGTACTGGCTTTTGTGCCTGCGGCCGGGCTGCCGGCGCCGAACCGCTCGCATTTCGACGCCCAGTACCAGATGGAGATCGCACAAAGCGGCAAGACCAGCGCGGCGCCGGGTTGGCTGAACCAACTCAGCGCGCTTGACCGGGCGACACAGGCGATCGGTGTGGGGGAAGCCAACCCGGCCATCCTGGCCGGCGAGGCCAAAGTGCGGCTGATCCCGCGCGGCCAGGCCGCGGCGCGTACCGGCGTGCTGGCCAACGAGCAGACGCGCCAGGCCCTGATGGACCTCTACGCCGGCAACGACCGGCTCGGCCAGGCGTTTCGCCAGGGGGCGGGCAGCCGGATGCAAAGTGCCCAGGAGCTCAACAGCGAAAAGACGGCCGCCGAGGGACGCCAGGATATGGCCAACCGGGACGCTCTGCGCCGCCTCGACCAGGATGGCACGCCGGCCAACATGCAAGCCCAGAACGCACAGATGTTGGCCGCCAGCAACGGCGCCGCTGACGCCATCGGCCTGCAGCTCGATGCGCAACACCTCGGCACCCTGATGCGCAACGACCGCAAGCTGCGGATCGGTTTCCTGTCGGCCGGGGGCTGGGACACCCACGCCAACCAGGGCAACGCGACCGGGCAGTTGTCCAACAACCTGGGCAACCTGGCCCGGGCCGTCACGCAGTTGCGGCAGGACTTCGCCGACGCCGGCGACGTGGTGGTGGTGATGAGCGAGTTCGGCCGCACCGCAGCCGAAAACGGCTCGCGCGGCACCGACCACGGTTTCGGCAATGCCATGTGGATCATGGGCAACGGCATCCAAGGTGGCCGGTGGCACGGCCGCTGGAGCGGCCTGGCGCGTGGCAACCTCAACGAAGCGCGCGACCTGCCGGCGCACCACGACTACCGGGCAGTGCTGGCACAGCTGCTGCGCGCCACCTTTGCCCTGCCGGACTCCGACCTGGCGCAGGTGCTGCCGGGTGCCAGCTGGGACAGCCGGCTCGACAGCCTGGTCCGCCGCACCTGATCCAGCCAAGGGCCATGCCGCGCCCGCTGCCCCGGCTGTCATCCCGGCTTCGATCCCCCGGCTGTCATCCCGAACCTGATCCCCCGGTTGTCATCCCGGACTCGATCCGGAATCCATGGATTGCGGGCGCTGCAACCCCGGACCTGATCCGGAATCCATGGATTGCGCGTGCTGCAACCCCGGACTCGATCCGGGGCCGCAATGACATCCAAGGTCGCCGACCACGACATCCAGCGTCGCCCGCCATGACATGTGTGGTGACCCGCTCCGACCACCGTCAAGCACGAACAACACCCTGTCGTTCCTCGCCCAACCCCATCGTCTCGCCCAGCCGCACCGCCCGTGCCGGTGCCCAGTCGGGGTTGAAACGCATGCGCCCCCTGGGAAACAGCATCACCACGGTGGACCCGAGCAGGAAACGGCCCATCTCCTGGCCGTGTGCAAGAAGAATCGGCGCGTCGTCGTAACGCCAGGTGCGTACCTGCGCGGCGCGCGGCGGGTTCACCACGCCGTGCCAGACGGTGGCCATGCTGCCGACGATGGTGGCACCCACCAGTGCCAGCACGAACGGGCCCTGG
>JANLQZ010000869.1:0-2957 GCA_031368125.1 Betaproteobacteria bacterium | reverse complement strand
ATGAGCAGCGCCGGGCCGTTCCCAAGGGCGAATTCCGCAATGCGCAGCATGGAGGATTCCTGATGAGCCCCGACCGTTACCTGCGCACCTTCGACGTCCTGAACCTGCTGGTCCAGCACAAGGACGGCATGCGGCTCACGGCGATCAAGGACGCCCTCGGCCTGCCGGCCAGCAGCGTGCACAACATGCTGCAGACCATGGTCAGCGCCGAAGTGGCCACCGTCAGCGAGGACTTGCGTTACGCGACCGGACCGCGTGTCGTGGCGCTCGCATTACGTACGCTGCAGTCGCTCGACATCCGCACCATGGCGCGCCGCCACCTGCAGGATCTGGTCAAGGCGATCGGCGACGACGTCTACCTGGCGCTGCATGTGGGCAAGCGCGTGATGTACGCCGACCGCTGCCTCGGCACGCAGCGCATCTCGCTCGACATCCGGCTCGGTGAACCGCTGTTCCTGCACAGCACGGCGACCGGCAAGCTGTTCGCCGCGTTCGACGCCAGGCTCGGCGCACAAGCCCTGGCCGGGGCGCTGCCGAAGATGACGCCGACGACCATCACCGACCCGAAGGAACTGGAGCGCGAGTTCAAGCGCATCCGCAGCGCCGGTTTTGCCAGGAGCGCGGAAGAGTCGGTCGAAGGCATCGTCGGTTATGCCGTTCCGATCATGGACGCCACCGGCACCATCGCCGCCGCCATCCATGCCTCGGTGCTGGGCAAACGCGCGACCAGGGCGCACGAGCGCAAGCTGCTCGGCGCGGCGCGAGACTGCGCGCAGCAAGTGGCGCGCCAACTGGGCAACTTCGCCGATGGCGGGGCGACGCGCGCCGCCAAATAACCCGCGCCATGCAGCGGCACAACGTGGGCGCAGGCCAGCGCACGAGCCCGCCGGCGCATGACATGGCGCCCCCATCCGTGCCGTCCCATCCGCTGATCGCGCACTGGCAGGCGCAGGCACGCCGCCATATCGCCACCGTCGACGGTTGCCGGGTGTGCTGGCGCGCCTTTGGCAGCGGCCCGGCGCTGGTGTTGCTGCACGGCGGGCACGGCAGCTGGCTGCATTGGGTGCGCAACATCGAGGCTCTGGCCGGCCGGTTCACGGTCTGGGTGCCCGACCTGCCCGGTTACGGCGACTCGGACGTGCCCGCGAGCGGCGACCTGCAGGCGCTGCTGGACGCGACATCGGCGAGCATGGACGTGATCGTCGGCACGAACACACCGATCGACCTGGCGGGCTTCTCGTTCGGCGGGCTGGTCGCGGCCCACCTGGCGACCCGGCACCACCAGGTGCGCCGGCTGGTTTTGCTGGGCCCGGCCGGCCACGGCGGCGAGCGCCGCCCGCGCGGCAAGCTGCTCAACTGGCAGGACGCGGCGCGCGCTGGCGACGCCGCCGCACTGGACGCCGTGATGCGCCACAACCTGGCGGTCCATATGCTGCACGACGAGGCCGCCATCGACCCGCTGGCGGTCGCGCTGCACACCGCCGCGTGTATGGCCGCGCGGTTTCGCAGCAAGCATATTTCGCGCGCCGGCGGCCTCGCCGACGCGCTGGCACAACACCAGGGTGAACAACTGATCGTCTGGGGCGAACACGACGTGACCGCCGAGCCGGCGCTGCTGGCGGCCCGGCTGTGCAAAGGCCATACCCGGCGACGCGCCTGCGTGGTGCCAGCGGCGGGGCATTGGGTGCAGTACGAACAGGCCCGGGCCGTCGATGACCTGCTGCTCGGCGCGAGGCCCCAGGCAGCGCCCGGGTCTTGAGCGGCGCGCCCAAGCCAAGTGGCGCCAGCCAGCCCGGGCGCCCGCCGCTCTCAGCCGGCCAGCCCCACGAACACGTTTTGCACATCGTCGTTCGCATCGATGGCGCCCAGGAAGGCTTCGACTTCTTCCAGGTGGTCGGGGCTCAGGCTCGCTGGGTCAACCGGGTTCTTGGGCTTGTAGCCCAGTTTGGCCGACAAGACACTGAAGCCGTGGGCCGGCAACGCGCGGCTGACCAGATCGAGATCGGCCGGATCGGTCAGGAACACCGTCACGCGGTCGTCCGCGCCCGGCTCGAAGTCCTGCGCGCCGGCTTCGATGGCCGCCAGTTCGGCATCGGCGCCGGCCACGGCAGGCTCGGCCTCGATCATGCCCACATGGTCGAAATCCCACGCCACCGAGCCGGAGCTGCCCAGTTGCCCCTTGCGGAACAACACCCGCATTTCCGGCGCGGTGCGGTTCACGTTGTCGGTCAGGCATTCGACCATGACGGGCACCCGGTGCGGCGCAAAACCCTCGTAGATGACGTGTTCGAAATGCACCGCCTCACCGGTGAGCCCGGCGCCCTTCTTGATCGCCCGCTCGAGTGTCTCCTTGGGCATCGAGACCTTGCGCGCCTGCTCGACCACCAGCCGCAGGCGCGAATTCGACGCCGGGTCGGCCCCGCTGCGCGCGGCGATCATGATGTCCTTGGACAACCGGCCGAACAGTTTGCCCTTGGCATTTGCAGCCAGTTCCTTGCCTTTTGCTTTCCACTGCGCGCCCATGTCCGATGCTCCTTGGTGTTGCCGCGCTCCGATGCGCGTTTTGGTGTGGACCTGTTTTGGTCGATCCAGCCACCCTGGCCGGCGGCCAGGGTGCTAGCGCCAATACAGTTCAGTTTGTCATGCCGGACATGATCCGGCATCCGTGGATTGCGGGTGCTGCAACCCCGGACCTGATCCGGGGCCGCAATGACAGCGGTAGAACGAACTTTATTGATGCTAGAGCTTATACCCTGGGCACCGGTGCGCCGGGCCCGGACCGACGCAGGTGATTACCAGCGGCGACGGCACGGCAGGCCGACATGGCGCTTCCGCAGCACCGATGCATTCGCATACGATGAAGGGGAAATCCACAAGCAACACGCCGACGCCACCATTGCACACCACCCGGGAGACCACCGATGCAATTCGTCCATCTGAGCACCGACGGCCCGGTC
>JANLQZ010000849.1:0-3335 GCA_031368125.1 Betaproteobacteria bacterium | reverse complement strand
CACCGCGGCAGCGCTTCCGATGCAGTACTTGCGCACCACGCGGGCCGGGCGCACGCTGGAGGTCAAGACCCAATCGCTGCCAGGGGGCGCGATGGTGCGCACTTTCGCCGATGTGACCGACTATGTTGTCGCCGAGCGGGCGCGCAGGCGCCTGAACATGCTGCTCGAGGCCACGCAGGCCATGGCCCATGTCGGTGGCTGGGAGGTCGACGTGGTGAACGACCAGGTGTTCTGGACCGACGAGGTGTACCGGATACTGGAAACCTCACCGCAGGAGTACACACCGACGACCGCGACCACGATGCGGTTCTTCACTCGTGAATCGGCGCGCAAGATCAGTGCCGCCATCGAGGACGCGGTCCAGCGCGGCAAACCGCATGACCTGGAGCTGGAAATGGTCACCGCCCGGGGACGGCACATCTGGGTGCATTCGGCCAGCATGTTGACACGCGCGCACGGGCAGGTGGTCAAACGCACCTCGGTCATCCAGGACATCACCGAGCGCCGGCTGGCGGCGGCGCTCGCGCGGGAAAGCGAGGAACGCTGGAAACTCGCGCTGGACAGCACCGGCGACGGTGTCTGGGACTGGTATGTGCAGACCGGTATCGAGAAGTTCTCCAGGCGCTGCAAGGAGATGTACGGTTATGCCGAGCACGAGATGTCCGACCGCGCCGAAGACTTTGATCTGCGCACCCACCCGGAGGATGTCGGCCAGCTGCTGAAGGACCGCCAGGCGCACCTGGACGGGCACACGCCGATCTACGTCAACGAACACCGCATGCGCTGCAAGGACGGCAGCTGGAAATGGGTGCTGTCGCGCGGCATGGTCATCAGCCGCGACGAACAGGGCCGTGCGCTGCGCATGATCGGCACCCACACCGACATCACCAGCCGCAAGAAATCGGAGGCGCTGGTCTGGCAGCAGGCCAACTTCGATACCCTGACCGGGCTTCCCAACCGGCGCATGTTGCGCGACCGGCTGGAGCACGAGATCAAGAAGAGCGATCGCGACGGCTTGCAGCTGGCGATCCTGTTCATCGACCTCGACCACTTCAAGGAAGTCAACGACACGCTCGGGCACGATGCCGGCGACCTGCTGCTGATCGAAGCGGCGCGCCGCATCCGCCATTGCGTGCGCGACTCGGACACCGTGGCGCGCATGGGCGGCGACGAATTCACGCTGGTGGTGTCCGAGCTGCACGACAGCGAGCGGCTGGGGCGAATTCTGGACGCCGTACTGGCGGCGATGGCCTCGCTGTTCCAGCTCGGCACCGAGCAGGTCTACGTATCGGCCAGCATCGGCATCACGATGTACCCGTCCGACGCGACCGAGGTGGAAAACCTGTTCAAGAATGCAGACCAGGCGTTGTATGTGGCCAAGGGCGCCGGGCGCAACCGCTTCAGCTTCTTCACGCCGGCCTTGCAGGAAGCGGCACAGACCCGCGTGCGCCTGGCCAACGACCTGCGCACGGGACTGTCGGAACAGCAGTTTCGCGTGGTCTACCAGCCAATCGTCGATCTGGCCGACGGGGCGGTCCACAAGGCCGAGGCGCTGATCCGCTGGCAGCACCCCACGCGCGGCCTGATCAGCCCGGCCGACTTCATACCGATAGCCGAGTCCAGCGGGCTGATCATCGACATCGGCGAATGGGTTTTCCGGCAGGCGGCGGCGCAGGCGCAGGCGTGGCGCGCGCAGCACCATGCGCAGTTCCAGATCAGCGTCAACAAATCGCCGGTGCAGTTCCACAATGACGCCGGGCGCCAGCAGTCGTGGGTGGCGCATCTGCGACAAATGGGATTGGGTGGTGACGCGGTGGTGGTCGAAATCACCGAAGGGCTGCTGCTCGACACCAGTGCCGCCGTGACCGAGCAGTTGCTGCAGTTGCGTGATGCCGGGATACAGGTGTCGCTGGACGATTTTGGAACCGGTTACTCTTCGCTGACCTACCTGCAGCGCTTCGACATCGACTACATCAAGATCGACCAGTCGTTCGTGCGCCACCTGATTCCCGAATGCACCGAATTGGCGCTGTGCAAGGCGATCATCGTGATGGCCCACGAACTCGGCATGAAGGTGATTGCCGAAGGTGTGGAAACCGCCGGCCAGCGCGATTTGCTGGTCGCCGCGGGGTGCGACTACGGGCAGGGTTATCTTTTTGCCCGGCCGATGCCGGTCGACGCCTTCGATGCCTTCATGGCGACACGCGCCGAGGCCCTGCACGCCTGACGCTGCGACGCCGCCGCTCGTACCCAGGGTTCAGATCAACGCCTGGTCGAGCAATTCGATCCAGTGCCGCACCGGTGTCGCCGTGCCGCTTTGCAGGTGGCCGATGCAGCCGACATTGGCCGACACAATCAGGGCCGGCTGGAGCTCCGCCAGGTGCCCGAGCTTGCGGTCGCGCAGCTGGTATGCGAGCTCCGGATTGAGCACCGAATAGGTCCCGGCCGAGCCGCAGCAAAGATGGGACTCGTTGCGGCACAACTGCAGGTTGAAACCGAGGGCATTCAGGTGCTTTTCGACACCGCCGCGCAATTGCTGCCCGTGCTGCAGCGTGCACGGCGGATGAAAGGCGATCGGTGCGCCGCGCTGCGCCGGGTCGGCGCCTGCTTGCAGGCGCTGCACGTCGACTTTCGCCGCCAGCTGTTCGACCAGTTCGGGCAACAGCTCGCTGATGTCGCGCGTCATGTCGCTGACGCGCCGCGCCTTGTCCGCGTAAGCGGGATCGTCATGCAGGATGTGGCCGTATTCCTTGACCGTGACGCCGCAGCCCGAGGCATTCATGACGATCGCCTCGACGCCCTTGCCGTGCCCCTCGATGTAGGGCCACCACGCGTCGATGTTGGCACGCATGGCGGCGCGACCACCCTGCTGGTCGTTGAGGTGGAACTTGACGGCGCCGCAACAGCCGGCGTCCGCTGCCACCAGCGTCTGGATGCCGGCCGCGTCGAGCACGCGGGCGGTCGCGCTGTTGATGTTGGGCATCATGGCCGGCTGCACGCAACCCGCCAGCATCAGCATCTGGCGCCGATGCTGGCGCACGGGCCACACACCGGCGGCGCTCCTGGCCGGCACCTTGCTCTTGAGGGCAGCGGGCAGCAGCGGACGCAGCAGCTGGCCGAGTTGCATCGCCGGGCCGAACAGGGGCGACGGCAGGCCTTCCTTGAGCGCCCAGCGCAACACCCGCTCGCTCGCAGGGCGCGGCACTTTGGCGTCGACCAGCTTGCGGCCGATATCGACCAGGTGCCCGTATTCGACCCCGCTGGGGCAGGTGGTCTCGCAGTTGCGGCAGGTCAGGCAACGGTCCAGGTGCAGCTGGGTCTTGCGGGTCGGCATT
>JANLQZ010000829.1:0-2039 GCA_031368125.1 Betaproteobacteria bacterium | reverse complement strand
TGCGGGCTGTTGCGGGCCGCTGCCGGGGTGTCGGCCGTGATGTAGTAGATCGCCTCCTGGCCTTCTTTCATGCGTGCCTTGTAGTCCGCAAAACCCACAGCCACCGTGTCCGTGGTGCTGGAGGCGAAACGCAGCAGCTT
The DNA here is from genome assembly GCA_031368125.1 of Betaproteobacteria bacterium. GTDB lineage: Bacteria > Pseudomonadota > Gammaproteobacteria > Burkholderiales > Burkholderiaceae_C > CAISIP01. Next base: position 1,899 of record JANLQZ010000829.1, on the reverse strand, counting down.
GGCCAGCCGGTCCTTGTTGGCAAAATCCTCGCCCACGCCTTCCTTGAGCACGGCGCCGAACTCGGCGTAGAACTTGCTGTATTTGCCGGCCTGCGCAGCCGCGGCGGCCTTGTCTTCCTCGCTCACGACGTCGGTGACGGTGTCACCGGCCGCGTCGGCCTCCGCTGGCGCCGGCGCATCCTGGCGCGCCAGGTCTTCGAGCATGCTCAATACCCGTTTGGTGCAACCTTCGCGGATCGCCTTGACGTCACGGCTTTCCTGCAGCAGTTCGCGGCTCACGTTGAGCGGCAGGTCGGCCGAGTCGACCACGCCCTTGACGAAACGCAGGTAACTCGGCAGCAGGGCTTCGGCGTCGTCCATGATGAAGACGCGTTTGACGTACAGCTTGAGGCCGCCCTTCTTGTCGCGGTTCCACAGGTCGAACGGCGCCTTCGACGGGAGGTACAGCAACTGGGTGTATTCGGTGCTGCCTTCGACCCGGTTGTGGGTATGGGCCAGCGGGGCTTCGAAGTCGTGGCTGATCTGCTTGTAGAACTCGTCGTATTGCTCGGGCGTGATGTCCTTCTTGGCGCGCGACCAGATCGCGCTGGCCTTGTTGACGGTTTCCCACTCGTCGGTGGTCACCATCTCGCCGCCCTTGCTGGCGCCAGGCTCGGCGCCCTCGATCTTCTCGCCCTCCTTCCACTCCTCTTTCTGCATCAGGATCGGCAGGCTGATGTGGTCGGAGTACTTGTTGATGATGCCCTTGACCTTCCAGGCGCTGGTGTAATCGGCGGCGTCTTCGCGCAGGTGCAGCGTGACGCTGGTGCCGCGCTGCGGCCGCTCGATGCTCTCGACCTCGAAATCGCCGGCGCCGCCGCTGACCCAGCGCACACCCTCGGCCACACCCAGGCCGGCGCGACGCGACTCGACCGTGATCTTGTCGGCGACGATGAAACCGGAATAGAAACCGACGCCGAACTGGCCGATCAGCTGCGAGTCGGCCTTCTGGTCGCCGCTGAGCTTGGACACGAAGTCCTTGGTGCCGCTCTTGGCGATCGTGCCCAGGTGCTCGATTGCCTCCTGCTCACTCATGCCGATGCCGTTGTCGGAGATGGTCAGCGTGCGGGCCTGCTTGTCCATGCTCACCCGGACTTCCAGGTTGGGTGTGTCTTCGTACAACGCGCTGTTGTTGATGGCCTCGAAGCGCAGCTTGTCGCAGGCGTCCGAGGCGTTGGAGATCAGCTCGCGCAGGAAAATCTCCTTGTTGGAATACAGCGAGTGGGTGACCAGGTGCAACAGCTGGGCGACTTCGGCCTGGAAGGAAAGGGTTTGCTTGCTCATGTGGAAGTAGTGACTGTGTGAAGGGAATTTTTCCGGCGTCAAGAACCTGGCGACCGGCGCGGACAACCCGCAATTATGGGCGAGCCGGCGTGTTTCAAGGCCGGCGCGTGGCGCGCGAGCGCGCCCGCCACGGGTGTTGGCGGTGCGCGCGCCGTTCGCGCTGGCCGGCAGAACCTCAGCCGATCCTGATCCGGACCTCGCCCGACTTGACGCTCACCTTGTAGGTCTTGAGCGCCTTTTCACCGCGCACGAAATTCAGCACCTGGATGCCAGGCGGAAAGTTGGCCCAGTCCATGACCTTGCCGGTGCGGATGTCGAAGCGTGCGCGGTGGAACGGGCACTGGATCTTGCAGCCGTCCAGAATCTTGCCCTTGGCCAGTGGCCCAAAGACGTGGGTGCAGTTGGACTGGGTTGCAAAAAAACCGTCGTCCAGATGGTAGAGAACGATCTTCGCGCCCGCCACCTCGAAGGCCTTCATCTTGCCGGGTTGGAGTTCGTCGACCTTGCAAACGGTGTGTTGGGCCATGGTGGCATCCTTGAAAGAGCCCCGAGTGTACCGGGCGCATCCAACGGGCC
>JANLQZ010000665.1:0-4911 GCA_031368125.1 Betaproteobacteria bacterium | reverse complement strand
ATTACTACCTTAGAGATTCCCAGCAGAGGAAAACCGACCGTAGAAAAGAGGCGCCGCTTGTGGCTCCGCGCAGGAGCCCGACAAACCATCTGAAAAGAGAAAACTCATGACTACGTTCAGCGCGAAACCCGCTGACGTGCGGCACGAGTGGTTTGTGATTGACGCGACCGACAAGGTCCTCGGACGAGTAGCCAGCGAAGTTGCTCTCCGTTTGCGCGGCAAACACAAGGCCATTTATACGCCCCACGTCGACACCGGTGACTTCATCGTCATCATCAATGCAGCTCGTCTCCGGGTCACCGGCGCCAAGTCGCTCGACAAGATCTACTACAGCCACTCCGGGTATCCCGGTGGCATCTCCTCGATCAACTTCAAGGACATGCAAGCCAAGTTCCCCGGGCGCGCGCTGGAAAAGGCGGTCAAAGGCATGTTGCCCAAGGGGCCACTTGGTTACGCCATGATCAAGAAGCTCAAGGTGTATGGTGGTGCTGAGCACCCGCACACTGCCCAGCAACCCAAAGTGTTGGAAATTTAAGGAGCTTCGAGATGATTGGTGAATGGAACAATGGCACCGGCCGTCGCAAATCCAGCGTCGCGCGGGTGTTTCTGAAAAAGGGCTCCGGCAAGATCACGGTGAACGGCAAGGATATCCAGGCATTCTTTGGCCGTGAAACCTCGATCATGATCGTCAAGCAGCCGCTGTTTTTGACCAACCATGTCGAGACCTTCGACATCATGGTCAACGTGGCGGGTGGCGGCGAGTCCGGTCAGGCGGGCGCGACCCGCCACGGCATTACCCGCGCCCTGCTCGACTACGACGCAACGCTCAAGCCCGAGTTGTCGAAAGCCGGCTTTGTGACGCGTGACGCGCGCGAGGTCGAGCGCAAAAAGGTCGGTTTGCACTCAGCACGCCGGCGCAAACAGTTCTCCAAGCGCTGATGCACTGCAAAAAACCGTCCCAGTGGCGGTTTTTTGCTTATTGAGTCCCCATGCGTCTGCGCCTGCTTCGCCGTCGGCTCACTATCAGCGCACCGCGCATGGCGGTGCGCAGCGCGTTGCCGTGGCCGTTTCGATGGGCGATGCTGGCGGTGGTATTCGGGTTCTGTGCCGCCATCGGATTGTGGGCATTCGAGTTCGGCAAAGTGATTGCCGGCCTCGATGGAGGTGCCAGGGACGAATTGGTTCAATTGCACTCGGAACTGGACAAAGTCAAACAGGAGCGTGACCGGGCGCAGTCGATTGCCAATACCGCGCAGACCGTACTGACCGCCGAGAAGGCCGCGCAATCCCAACTGGTCGCACAAAACAAGCAGTTGGAGACTGATATCCTCGGCCTGCGCGACGACCTCGGGTTCTTCGAGAAGCTGATCCCGATGACCGGCGTTGAGGGCATCACGATCCGCGGCCTGCAGGCCGACGTGGGTGAGGATCGTCGGCTAAAATGGCGAGTTCTGCTGATCCAGCCGCAAAAGAACGTTGCCGAGTTTCGCGGCAATCTGGATCTGGTTTTCGCCGGCATGCTGAACGGCAAACCGTGGGTTGCGTCCCTGCCTGGCGGTGCCCAGGCGGTCAGATTCACGCAATTCGGCCGGTTCCAGGGGGTGTTCGAGTTACCGCCGCAGGCGCTGGTCAAGAGTATTTCGGTCAAGGTACTCGATGGCTCTGCGGTGAAGGCGACGCAGACCGTCAACCTTTGACGCCGATGTTTTGGAGCGGTGCACCATGTTCAATAAAAGAAAACAGCCCCCGATTCGAAGCCTGATCGCTCATGGAAGCCAGATAACAGGTGATGTCAAGTTCGCGGATGGCTTGCGTATCGACGGCGCCATCGTAGGCAACGTCCGCGCCAACGAAGAACAACCCAGCATCCTGGTGATTTCCGAGACCGCGTCGGTGACCGGTGCCATCCATGCCGATCACATCATCATCAGTGGCAGCGTCAAGGGGCCGGTGCATGCTGCCGTGATGCTCGAACTGCAGCCCAAGGCACGCATCGAAGGCGACGTGTTTTACCGCGCTCTGGAAATGCACCAGGGCGCCGTGATCTCGGGCCAATTGCGTCCGGCGGCGCCGGCGGACGCAAAGCCCACACTCAAATTGGCGGCAAATAACCAGTAGACCGATTCCCGAGCGATTTGCTGTACTATTCAATTTGAATTTTTCACCGGAGTAATCCATGAGCGCCGTTGCAGAAACTGTACATACCGAAATGCCCACCCCGATTCTTTTCACGGACAGCGCCGCGGCCAAAGTGGCTGACCTGATTGCCGAAGAGGGGAATCCTGAATTGAAGTTGCGTGTGTTTGTTCAGGGTGGCGGTTGTTCTGGATTCCAGTATGGGTTCACGTTCGACGAGATCACGAACGAAGACGACACGACCATGACCAAGAACGGCGTGTCCCTGCTGATCGACGCCATGAGTTATCAGTACCTGGTTGGCGCGGAAATCGATTACAAGGAAGACCTGCAGGGAGCCCAGTTCGTGATCAAGAACCCGAACGCCACGACCACGTGCGGTTGCGGTTCGAGTTTTTCGGCTTGATCCTGGCTCAGCGCGGGTAGACCGCTCCAAAAATACGGGCGCCGCTGGCGCCCGTAATACTTTGCAGCGGGCTGATTCTCGCGGCGGGGTTTTGCGTGCCAGGCAGGCAATAGTGGCTGGTGGCGGCTTCGACTTGCATCGGCGGCAATCCGAGGTTGCTCAAAGCTGGCACTTTGACCGATGGCAGACCACGGCTGCGGAAGTCCGCGACAAAGTCGATCCTTCGCAACGCTGCGAGCAGTGACGGGTTGTTGTGTTGCTTGGTGCGGCCGGTTTGATCAAACTCTTGGGGGCGATGGCGCATGGTCTGTCTGCGGGCGCCGATGGCGGTTTCTGCAAAGGCGCCGACGCCTGCTGGCAGCAAAAGCCGGGCAACCAATTCGCCATAGTTAGTGGCTTGGGTCTTGGCGGGGCCAGCGCCCCGCGGTGCAACTCGTCGAAGCTGAAGCTGTTCGGCACCAGCAGTTCACCGGCAAAGCACGCTGCGAAGGGCAGGTGATCGGCCATGCACCACCGGGTTGGGGCTGGAGCAATCGGTCAGCACGCCGTCGATACCGTCGAGTGACGTGCCCGACATCAGGCCGATATGGAGATCCTCCGGATCGCCAAGACTGCGCGGCCTACTGGGTGCTTACTTGCCGGATCGACGCAGCGGCCGAAAGTTGCACTTTGGCGACACTGGCGAGGCGATCAAACTCCCGCTTGGCCGCGGCAGACACAGGAACCGAGTCGCTTTGCTGCGCGATCGTCACCGGGTCGTGGTGCACGCCGTTGACACGGAATTCGAAGTGCAGATGCGGCCCGGTCGCCCAACCGGTCGAGCCAACGGCGCCGACGACCTGACTTTGGTTGACGCTTTGGCCGCGTCTGACATCGATTCGGCTCAGGTGGCCGTACACGGTCGTACTTTGGTTGCGGTGGCCGACAAAAACAACATTGCCAAAACCATTCTGCACGCCGGCAAATTCAACGACGCCGTCGCCCACGCTACGCACCGGTGTCCCGGTTGGTGCGGCGTAGTCAACGCCCAGATGTGCGCGCCACTTCTGCAAAATCGGATGGAAACGCATGCTGAATCCGCTGGTAACCCGGGAAAACTCCATCGGTGACGCCAGAAAGCTGCGGCGCAGGCTCTTGCCGTCCAGCGTGTAATAACCACCCTTGGCACGGGATGTGCTGGCCACCTGCACGTTCGATGGGTCCTGGAACCACATGGCCTGGTAGGTTTTGCCATTGTTGACGAACTCGGCGCTCAAGACCCGCCCACTGCGCATCGGCTCGCCATCGCCTTCCAGCGTCTCATAAACGACCGAAAAACGGTCGCCCTTGCGCAATGCCCGGTGGAAGTCGATGTCGCCCGAAAATATTTCCGCCACTTGCACCGCCACGGCGTCGGGGATGCGGGCGTCATCGGTCGCGGCGAACAGCGACGACTGGATGGTTCCGCCGGCCAGGCGACTGGACGCCGTCATGGGTGCAGTCTCCACCCGCGACTCGAATCCCTTGGCGGTTTTCTCGACCACCAGGCGCTTGAAGTTGCCACTCTCGTCGGCGCTCCAGCGGGCGCTCAACTTCAGCAACGTGTTGTCGGCGGCAGCCTCGGCACTGACATTGCGGCCAGCGCGGCCCAACAGCGATTGGCGCGCGACCGGGTCCGACCGGAGGTGGGCCGCGGCGGCGGGGTCGTCGATGCCCAGGCGCTTTAGCAGCGAATCTGCGCTGTCGGTCGAGCGGGTCAGGTCCGAGCGGTACAGCAAAAAAGCACGGTTTTCCAGCGCTTCAAACTGTGCCGCCAGATCGGATGGCTGCACCGGCTCCACGACCTGCCGCACCTGCAGTTCGGCCGCATCCGGGGCCAAGGAAGCCGCTGCGTAACTGCCAGCGCCGAGCAGCAGGGCCGCCACGGTGGCAGTGACACGCCTCGGGTGCCGCGCCAGGGCTCCTCTCAGAAAGGCGGAGGACATGGCTGCAGCAGCAAAGAAATCTTGGATCAAATCGGGATTCCCAACTTTTGTTGTTGTAGGCGAAGCGGCCGCACCGATCGCGGCATTGTCCGATGGCGCGACATAGAATCGACGCCCTGAGCGACTTGCGAGTATATCCTCCCCGTCCGCCGCCGAACCTGTGAAAACCCTTATGAATCAAGCCACCAGCCCTGTCAATGCGCTTACGGACGAAGTTCGGCATGCGCTGGCCATCACATTGCGTGGCTGCGAGGAACTGGTGCCGCAGGACGACTGGATCAGGAAACTGGCGCGGTCGCAAGCCACCGGTGTCGCCCTGCGCATCAAGCTCGGCCTCGATCCGACCGCGCCGGACATCCATATCGGCCACACCGTGGTGCTCAACAAGATGCGCCAGCTGCAGGA
>JANLQZ010000644.1:0-1683 GCA_031368125.1 Betaproteobacteria bacterium | reverse complement strand
CCGATCACGTGCGGGTGCATGGTCAGCAGGAACAGGCCGCCGTCCTCGTAGGCCTGGTCGAACTCGCGCCGGAAGATGTCCAGCACCGCCGGCGGCGGCGTGTACGGCCGCAGGGCCTGGAACCGGTTCATGTTGAAGTAGACCGCGTCGTCCCGGATCCACTCGACCGGCAGTTCGACGATGCCGGTGGGTTCGCCGTCCTGGTCCAGTTCGTAGGGGTCGTCGTCGGCCATCAGCGAGGAGTCGTACAACAGGCCCATCTCGCGCTGAATGCGCAGGGTTGCCGGGGAGAAATCCCAGGACGGCGTACGCATGCCGACCGGGCGCACGCCGGTGATGGCGGTCAGCGTGTCGGCCGAACGCAGATGCAGTTCGCGCTCGTCCTTCTCCGGCAGGATCGAGTTGAGTTCGTGGATCCAGCCATGCAGCCCGATCTCGTGGCCCTCGGCGACCACACGCCGTTGTTCATCCGGGTACAGCAGGGCGCTCACGGCCGGCACGAAGAAGGTGGCGGGGACATGCGTGCGCTTGAGCAGTTCCAGGATGCGCGGCACGCCGACCCGGTTGCCGTACTGGCCCCACGACATGCGGCCGATCGAGCGGCCGCCGTCGCGCAACTCGTTGGTGTCGTGGTCGCTGTCGAAGGACAACGCGACCGCGCAGCGGTTGCCGCCCGGCCAGTCGGGCGGACGCAGGCTGCGCCCGGCCCGCACCTGGTTGACGCGGCGGCGCCATTCGGATTCGGGCCAGGCCCAGGGTTCGCCAGCGTTCAGGGTGTCGTCAGCCATGGGGAGGGGTCTCCAGGGGGAAGTGGCATGCCGCTTCGCACAGCGGGCCGGAACCACGCAGCACCGGCAGTTCGCGCCGGCAGCGTTCCTGCGCGAAAACGCAGCGCTGGTGAAAGGCGCAGCCGGGTGGCGGATGCAGCGGCGACGGCAGTTCGCCGCGGATCGGCTGGATGTCCTGCACCGGAGCGCCGTCGGCGGCCAGGCGCGGCGCGCTGTCGAGCAGGGCGCGGGTGTAGGGGTGGCGCGGGGCGGCGAAGATCTGCTCGGTCGGTCCGGTTTCGACGATCCGCCCCAGGTACATGATGGCCACACGGTCGCTCACATGGCGCACCACGCTGAGGTCGTGGCTGATGAACAACATGGTGAGCTTGAACTCGCGCCGCAGGTTCAGGAACAGGTTGATGATCTGCGCCTGTATCGACACGTCGAGCGATGCCACCGGTTCGTCACAGACCAGCGCGTCGGGCCGCATCGCGAGCGCGCGGGCGATCGCGACGCGCTGGCGCTGGCCACCCGAAAACTGGTGCGGGAAACGGTCCGCCGCGGCGACGTCGAGCCCGACCGCCAGTAGCCAGCGCGCAACGTCGGCGCGCGCTTGCGCCCTGGTGATCAGCCCATGCGCCAGCGGCCCCTCGGCAATGGTTTCGCCGACCCGCATGCGCGGGTTGAGCGACGCGAACGGGTCCTGGAACACCATCTGCACACGCGTCGTGCGCTTGCGGCCACGGTCCATCACCGGTTCGCCGGCGATGCTGGCCACACCCATGGTGGCCTGCAGGATGCCGGCCGCGACGCGCCCCAGCGTCGACTTGCCGCAACCTGACTCGCCCACCAGCCCGAGCGTTTCGCCCTGCTTGATGGCCAGCGAAACACCTTCGACCGCATGCACGACCGT
>JANLQZ010000625.1:0-2013 GCA_031368125.1 Betaproteobacteria bacterium | reverse complement strand
AACGTGTTCGACGCCTTCAAGGCCGCGGTGCAGGTGCGCGGCGAAATCATGGAATGCCATATGGTGGCCGGCGGCTTCGACTACCTGCTCAAGACCCGCATGGCCGACATGACGGCCTACCGTGAATTCGCAGGTACCGTTCTGTGGCAGCTGCCGGGCGTGCGCGAGACCCGCACCTACGCTGTCATGGAAGAGGTGAAGAACTCCACGCGGCTGAGTCTGTGAAGCCGGCTCGCCGCCGGTTGGGGACGGCCGGGCCGGTTTGAGACAATTCGTTGATTTGGGGGCAGCATGAAACACATCCTTTATCCCGCCGCGCTGGTCGTTTCGACACTGGCAATGGCAGCGCAAGCCCAAAACATGAAGCCCGGCTTGTGGGAAATCAGCCAGAAAATGCAGACCGGCTCGGGCGAAATGGAAAAGGCGATGGCGGACATGCAAAAGGAGTTGGCCGCCATGGCGCCCGAGCAGCGCAAGATGATGCAGGACATGATGGCCAAACAAGGCGTTGGCATGGGTGCCGGGCCCGGTGCGATGGCGATCAAGGTCTGCATGAGCAAGGAGATGGTCGAGCGCAACGAGCTCGCGCAGCAACCGGGCGACTGCAAGAGCAGCTACTCCCCGCGCACTGGCAACACCATGAAGATGGCGTTCACATGCACCCAGCCGCCGTCGAGCGGCGAGGGGCAGATCACCTTCATCAGCCCCGAGGCCTACGCGAGCAAGATGACGGTCAACACCACGCACATCGGCAAGAGCGAGAAGATGGCCATGGACGGCCACGGCAAATGGCTGTCGGCCGAATGCGGCGCTATCAAGCCGATGGTTGCACTGAAAAAGTAGCCGACTCAGCCGGCACGGGGCCGGCCACCGAAGATGGCGGTGCCCACACGCACCATGGTGCTGCCGGCGTGCACGGCGGCCTCCAGGTCCGCGCTCATTCCCATCGACAAGGTGTCCAGGGCCATTCCGCCGGCATTGAGCGCGTCGAACAATTGCCGCGCGCGCGCGTGCACCGAACGGGCCGCTTCGAAGTCGTGCGCGGGCTCGGGGATCGTCATCAGACCGCGCAGTTTCAACCGCGGCAGCAGCGCCACCTCGTGCGCCAGCCCGGCCAGTTCATGTGGTGCCACGCCGGCCTTGGTGGGTCCGCCGTCGACGTTGACCTGAATGCACAGCTGCAGCGGCACCAGATGCGAGGGGCGCTGCTGGCTCAGCCGTTGCGCGATGCGCAGCCGGTCCACCGATTGGACCCAATCAAAATGCTCGGCCACCAGCCGTGTCTTGTTGCCTTGCACCGGTCCGATGCAATGCCATTCGGCGCCGCAGTGGCGCAGGGTCTGGATTTTTTCGACGGCTTCCTGGATGTAGTTTTCGCCGAACAATTGCTGCCCGGCGGCGATCGCCGCCTCGATCGCCGCCACGTCGAAAGTCTTGGACACCGCCAGCAACCGGACCGCGTCGAGCGGCCGGCCCGCGGCCCTACAGGCGACAGCGATGCGGGCACGAACGGCTTGGAGATTGTCGGCAATCATGGTCATAATTGCCCCAAGCCTAACAAACCATCGAGGAATCCGTGGATATCACCCAACTGCTTGCGTTCAGCGTCAAGAACAAAGCTTCCGACCTGCACCTCTCGGCCGACTTGCCGCCGATGATCCGGGTCCACGGGGATGTGCGCCGGATCAACGTCGAACCACTGGACCACAAGTCGGTGCACGCCATGGTGTACGACATCATGAATGACACCCAGCGCAAGAACTACGAGGAGTTTCTCGAGATCGACTTTTCGTTCGAGATCGACGGGCTGGCGCGGTTTCGTGTCAACGCGTTCAACCACCAGCGCGGCGCGGGTGCGGTGTTCCGTACCATTCCCTCCAAGATCCTCTCGCTGGAACAACTCAACGCGCCCAAGATATTTGCCGACCTCGCGCTCAAGCCGCGTGGCATGGTGCTCGTGACCGGCCCGACCGGCTCGGGCAAGTCCACCACGCTGGCCGCGATGGTCAACTT
>JANLQZ010000616.1:0-3520 GCA_031368125.1 Betaproteobacteria bacterium | reverse complement strand
GTAGTCGGTCACCAGCAGATCGAAGTCGTTCGGTCGTTCACGCAACGCGACCGACGCCAGGTGGGGGTCGGTGAAAGAGCTGACCCGGAAGCCTTTCCTGGTCAACACCCGTTCGACCAGGAATACCAGCGCCTCGTCGTCGTCGACGTACATCACGTGTTTGCCCAGACCCTGCACGGTACTGGGGAAGCTCATCTCCAGTTGCGCGGCAACGGTGGCCGTCTCCGACGGCGGGAAGTAGAGCGTGAAGACGCTGCCCTTGCCCGGGGTGCTCTGGACCCCGACCGAACCCTGGTGGGTGCGCATGATGCCGTGCACGACGGCCAGGCCGAGCCCGGTGCCCTGACCAACCGGCTTGGTGGTGAAAAACGGCTCGAAGATGCGCTCCATTGTCTCCGGATCGATACCGGTTCCGGTATCCCGCACGGCCAGCGTGACATGGTGGCCGCGTGAGATGCCGCGCCGTTCCTCCTTGAGCGACTGGGAATAGGTGCTGCCGAGCTTGACGCTGATGCTGCCCTTTTCACCACCGATCGCATGCATGGCGTTGGTGCACAGGTTCAGCAGGGCCTGTTCGACCTGGGTCGCGTCGGCCATCACTGCGGGCACTTGCGGTTCGATAAACACGTCCAGGTCGATCGAGGGTGGAAGGGTGACCTTGAACAGGCGCGTGGTTTCATGCACCACGTCGGCCAGGTGGATCACGCTGCGCTTGGGTGTTTCGTTGCGGCTGAAGGTAAGGATCTGGCGCACCAGGTCGCGCGCGCGCCGCCCGGCCTTCTCGATCTCGGACAGGCTGGTCAGCGCCGGCGAGTTTTCTCCCGCATCCTGTTTGGCCAATTCGACGTTGCCAAGAATCGCGCCGAGGATGTTGTTGAAATCGTGCGCGATACCGCCGGCCATCGTGCCCACGGCCTGCATTTTCTGGGACTCGCGCAGCTGGGATTCCAGCACGTTGCGCTGGGTCTCGATCTTCTTGCGCGCGGTCAGGTCGCGCGCAAATACCGTGATGATGTCGCCGTCGAGCCGGTGCTCGAAAGAAACACTCACCTCCACCGCCAGCGGCTTGCCGCCGCTGGTGCGGCCCTCCATCTCGCCGAGCTGGGCATGGGTCGAGAGCTGGGTGTATGCCAGCGTCTGGACCGCGTCGGGCAGGAAGCGTTCGAGCGGGCTGCCCAGGGCCTGTGCCGAGGGGCACTGGAACAGGGCTGCCGCGGCGGGGTTGAAAATCGTGATGCTGCTGCTGGCGTCCACGCAGATGATGGCGTCGAGCGAGGAGTTGATGATGGCTGCAAGGCGGTTCTCGCTCAGGTGCAGTTCTTCGTTGCGCCGCCTGAGCGCGGCAGCACTTTCCTGCAATGCACGCCGCTCCGCCAGCAAGGGCCCCTGGTCGATGATGGCGCAAATGAAATGCGCCAACTCATCCTGGGGGTTGTCGATGCGCGCGATATGCAGGTCGCCGGCGAAGGTGCCGTCGGAACCGGCTCGGAAAATCACCTCACTTGATTCACTGGTGCCTTCGGCCTTGGCCTGGACCAGCGATGCCGCCACCTTCTGGGCGTGGGTTTCGCTCACCAGGGGCAGCAGAAAATTGAGCGGCGCGTCGTTCTCCCGCGGACGGAACAGCCGCAGGGCCATGGCATTGCTCTCCAGCACCATGCCGTGTTCGTCGACCACCATCAACGCCAGCGGTACGCTCGAAAACAGGGTGAGAAAGCGCTCGGACGCGCCTTCCGCCGCGCGCTGGCTGAAGCGCAGGGCCTTGTTCTGGATCTCGAGCTCGGCCTGGTACTTGCGCAGGTCTTCGATCATCTGGGGCAGGCGGTACCCCTGCGCGATAATTCCGGGCAGGCTGCCGTCATCCTGCACCAGCGCGGAGATGTTGCGGAACAGCTGGCCCGGCTTCCTGCGTTGCGAGAGCTTGCTCACTGGTGCACCTTCGCTCTGCGAGCCGCGGTGCGAGCTTGCTTGGGGCGGCCCGGCGCGGCGCTCATCAGGCATCCTCCATGCTGCGCATTGCGGAATTCGCCCTTGGGAACGGCCCGGCGGCGCTCATCATGCCGTCAGCCTTGCAGAGGGCGCGTCATGCGCGGGCGCACAATGCGGCCCGACCGATCCGGTACTTTTCACACCTTGCCAATGCCTATTTCTTCAGCTTGCCGCGCACTGGCACCACGGTCGTGACGGTGGGGCGCACCGCGTCCGGAGAAACCGGTTTGGGCGGAGCGGTGTCCTTTCTGGGCTTCTTGCTTTCCTTGTTGCTTTTTTGCTGTCCTTTGGCCATGGCGGTCTCCTGATGGGTTGTGGAAAGGTGATCGGTGAAGCGGGAACACGGTGCCGGATTCAGGCCCGGCGCCGGACCCGTCCGGCTCGGTTATTTGCGAACGACCGCATCGCCCGGCTCGTAGTCTGCCACCCTTATCGGGCTCCTGGCGGTGATATAGGCGCGTAGCAGGTCGGCATCGACAAAACCGGTGTCGACAAAACTCTTGTGGCCGGTCATCCGCGGGTAGCCGTCGCCGCCCGCGGCGACGAAATTGTTGATGACCATGCGGTAGGTACGCGCCGGATCCACCGGCGCGCCCTGGATGGTGGCGCTGGTGACGGTGCCGCCGGTGATCACGAGGTTGATGCCGGCAAACTGCGCGAAGGCGCCGGAGCCCACGCTCATCTTGGCGGCCGCGTTCAGGTAATCCATCACCTCCCGGCCGGACAGGTCGAGTGTGACGGTCGTGTTTCCGAATGGCTGGACTTTCAGGACGTCCTTGTAGGTCAGCTTGCCGGGCGCGAACGAATCGCGCACGCCGCCCGCATTCACGACCGCGAAGTCGGCCTTGGTCTTGTCGATCAGGGCGCGTCCGATCAGCACCGCCATCGAGGCCGGCTTGCTGCGCACCACCGCACGGTCGCCTTCGACGCGCGCGTCGGTGGAGCCGATCTCGACCGTCAGTTTCTGCTGGCCGAAATCCTGGTACGGCTGGAGCATCGTGAGCATCTCCTTGTCTTCGGCGATTTCACTGGTGTAGTGCACCATGCTGGTCTTGCCGTCGGCGGCCTTGACCGGCTTCTTGAGGTTGATTGGAATGAGCGCGTACTTGAGCAGCTTGAACTCGCCATTGCGGTAGCTGAAGTCTGCGCGCCCTACATATTTGCCCCATTCGTGGGCCTGCACGATCCAGGTGCCATTCTGCCGGTCCGGCTTGCATTCGGTGCCCGGTACGTACTCGCGGTCGAGCACGTTTTCAGCCTTCATGCAGGCCGGATTCTGGGTGTGGCCGCCCACCACCAGGTCGATGCCCTTGACTGCCCGCGCCATCTCCACGTCACCCTCGGCCTGGGTGCCGTGGTTGCCGTTTTCGTAGTGCCCCATGTGGGTCGTGGCGATCACGACATCGGCCTGGGCGCGCAACTCCGGTACGACTTTGGCCGCTTCGGCGACCACGCTTCGGAACTGGATGTTTTTGACGTTGTCCGGACTCACCATCTTGTAGGTGTCTTCGGTGGTCAGGCCCATGACGCC
>JANLQZ010000611.1:0-2098 GCA_031368125.1 Betaproteobacteria bacterium | reverse complement strand
GAACACGTTGAAACCCAGCATCACGTAGGGTTTGGCGAGTTGCGGCGAAGGCCGGAAACTGGCGCGGTAGAGCGTGATGGCCTGCATCATCTGCGCCGGTGCGAAATGCGAGGCAAAGGCATACGGCAGCCCGAGTGCGGCCGCGAGTTGTGCGCCGAATGTGCTCGACCCCAGGATCCAGACCGGCACCTTGAGCCCGGTGCCGGGAACCGCGCGCACGGCCTGCCTGGGCGCATCGGAAAAGAAGTCCATCAACTCCACCACGTCCTGCGGAAATTCGTCCGCGTCCGACGCCAGGTTGCGCCGCAGCGCCCGTGCGGTGGCCTGGTCCGACCCCGGTGCGCGTCCCAGACCCAGGTCGATGCGCCCCGGGTAGAGCGACTCGAGTGTGCCGAACTGCTCGGCGATCACCAGCGGCGAGTGGTTCGGCAACATGACACCACCGGCGCCGACGCGGATCGTGGACGTGGCACCCGCCACATAGGCCAGCAGCACCGAGGTCGCGGCGCTCGCGATGCCCGGCATGCCGTGGTGCTCGGCCATCCAGTAGCGCCGGTAACCCCAGCGCTCCGCATGTTGCGCCAGGTCGCGGCTGTTGCGGAACGACTGGGCGGCATTGCTGCCTTCCAGGATCGGGGAGAGGTCGAGGACGGAGAATGGAATCATGCTGTGATTATCGGGAGTTCAGCCGGATCGGCAGCCAGGACGCGCGCCAGCCGGCCCGTCACCACCCGCTGGCTGTGCTGCTGTGGTGACAGGATGCGCATCCCGTGTCCCTGTCATTGCGGCCCCGGATCAGGTCCGGGGTTTCAGCACCCGCAATCCATGGATCCCGGAGCGAGTCCGGGATGACAAGCAGGTGGTCGCGTCCGGGATGACAAGCAGGTGGCGCGACAGCCGCGCGACAATCGTGCCACTTGCGCTCGATCTGTGCTTGAATCGAGCGCCATCGAAGGAACCCACATGCCCACGACCCAAGACCGCCCGATTGCCCTGGTGACCGGCGCCTCGTCCGGCATCGGCGAGGCGTTGACGCACTGCTTCGCTGGCGCCGGATACGACCTGATGCTGGTGGCGCGCAGCGCCGACAAATTGCAGGCGCTGGCGCGCGTGCTCCAGGAAAAACACCAGATCACGGCCACGGCACTGCCCGCCGACTTGTCAGAGCCCGGTGCTGCGCAGCGGCTGGCGGCGACGCTCAAGCGGCGCAAACGGCTGCCAGAGGTGCTCGTCAACTGCGCCGGCGTGCTGGAGCAGCGGGCGTTCGTGCGCATGCAACCGGCCGGCCACCAGGCCATCATCGATCTCAATATCTCGGCGCTCACGGCGATGTTGGCGCACTT
Organism: Betaproteobacteria bacterium; assembly: GCA_031368125.1. Classification (GTDB taxonomy): domain Bacteria; phylum Pseudomonadota; class Gammaproteobacteria; order Burkholderiales; family Burkholderiaceae_C; genus CAISIP01. Next base: position 755 of record JANLQZ010000611.1, on the reverse strand, counting down.
CCTGCCGATGATGCAGGAGCGCGGGTCCGGGCGCGTGCTCAATGTGGCATCGATCGCCGCCTTCCAGCCGATACCGCTGCTGGCGACTTATGCCGCCAGCAAGGCCTACGTGTTGTCGCTGACCGAATCGTTGTCCGAAGAACTGCGCGGCACCGGCGTGACGGTCACCGCCCTGTGCCCCGGCATCACGGCCACCAGCATGCTGCTCGGCGCGGCGCAGGCCAACCAGCAGTTGTCGCGCCTGCCCGCGTTCCTGATCGGTGATGCGCAGGATGTGGCGCGCCAGGGCTTCGCGGCCTGCCTGCGCGGCGACGTGATCTGCGTGCCGGGCGTCGTGAACCAGGCCGCCATGCTGGCCTCGCGCAGCACGCCCAAATGGCTGTTGCGACGCGTCGGCGGCATGCTGGCGCGCAAAAGCGTATGAGCGCCGCGCCGGGCCGCCCCAAGCAAGCTCGCACCGTAGCTCGCAGAGCGAAGGTACACCAGTGCGCCGCGCCGGGCCGCCCCAAGCAAGCTCGCACCGCATTGCGCAGAGCGAAGGTACACCAGTGAACGCCGCCGCAGCTTCCCCGGCGCGCAAGTACGACGTCGTGTTGTACGGGGCGACCGGATTCGTGGGGCGCCAGACGGTGGCGTATTTCGCGTCGAATGCGCAGGTGCGCTCGTCCGGCTTGCGCTGGGCGCTGGCCGGACGCAACCGCGAGCGGCTCGAACAGGTGCGCCAGGCCTGCGGCAGCGCCGCCGCCGAAGCGGGC
>JANLQZ010000594.1:0-4950 GCA_031368125.1 Betaproteobacteria bacterium | reverse complement strand
GCGCGTGCATCACGATTCCAGCAACATCATCGAACAGGACCCCAGAAGAAAGGCACTGAAGGACGAGTACATCCAGCGGCGCGGCTGGTGGGCGCCGTTCTGGGACGATTTCCTCGCGCTCGACGTCGAGATGTTCGAGGCCTTCCTCGAATTCGGGTCCGTGGCCTGGAAGAAGGGCCACCTGCCGCCGAAGGTCAAGGAGTTCATCTATATCGCGATCGACGCCGCCACCACGCACATGTACGAGCCGGGCTTGCGCATCCATCTTCGCAACGCCTTCAAGCTCGGCGCGACCAAGGAAGAGATCATGGAGGTCTACGAACTGGTCTCCATCATGGGCATGCACACCATCTCCATGGGCGTGCCGGTCCTCATCGACGAACTGCGCACGGCGGGTATCCCGGTCGATCGGACGCTGTCACCAGAGCAGCAGCAATTGAAGGACGCCTTCATCGCAGAGCGCGGCTGGTGGGCGCCGTTCTGGGACGACTTCCTGGTGCTGGATGTGCAAATGTTCCGAGCCTTCCTCGCGTTCTCGACCGTACCCTGGAAAAAGGGTTTCATCGAGCCGAAGGTGAAGGAGTTCATCTACATTGCCATCGACGTCGCTACCACGCACCTCTATGAACCGGGTCTGCGCATCCACATGCGCAATGCGTTCAAGTATGGCGCCACCAAGGAAGAGATCATGGAGGTGTTCGAGCTGGTGTCGATCCTGGGCATGCACACGATCTCCATGGGCGTGCCGGTGCTCATCGACGAGATGCGCGCGGCCGCGACTTGAGAGTTGCCAGCATGAACTCCCTATCCCAACGTATTGCCGCGTTCACCTCGGCGCTCGAGTACCGGAGTATTCCCGAAGCCGTACTCGAAAAATCCAAAGTCAGTCTTCTTCACAACCTCGGAATGGCCATCGCCGGCCAGCCCCTGGTTGGCGCCTCGCCGCGTTATGCGCAAGCGCTCGGCGAGCAAGGTCCGACCGCATGCGCGCGGCTGCTGCTGAGCGGCCAGGCAGCGACACCCGAGACTGCGGCCTTCGCGAATGCAGCGCTGATGCATGCCCGTGCGCAAGACGACGTGTACTTCCCCGGCCTCACCCACGTCGGCGCCATCATCACGCCGGCGGTGCTGGGCGTGGGCGAGCAACTGGGCAGTTCTGGCCGTGACATGTTGACGGCCTTGATCGCCGGTTACGAAGCCGCGGGCGCGATCAGCCAGGGTTTTGCCAAGCGCACGACCGCCCGCGGGTTCAGGGCCAGCGGTATCTACGGCGGATTTGGTGCGGCGACTGCGGTTTCCCGGCTTCTGTGCCTTGACGCTCGCAGCACGTCGAACGCCATCGGCATCGTGGCCAGCATGGCCGCAGGCACCAACCAGACCTGGGTTGCCGGAACCCAGGAGTGGCAATTCCAGGTTGGACTGGCAGCACGCAATGGCATCCTGGCGGCGCGGCTGGCTGCGGTCGGCGGCACAGGTGCGCCCGACGCTCTGGAAGGCGTGGCGGGTTTCTACGCGGCGTTCATGGGCGACCTGGAGCAGGTGGCCCAGGTGGGCAGCGATCTCGGGGTCCAGTGGCGCAGCCTGGACGTGACCTACAAGCCATACGCGGTGTGTGCCATCCTGCAGGCCCCGGTGCAGCAGGCCATGCTGTTGGCGCGCCAGCACGGGCTGCAGGCCGACAACATCGTCGCCGTTCGCCTGACGCTGACACCGGCGGAGGCCGCTTACCCCGGCACCGACTGCACCGGCCCGTTCAGCGACACCGGCGCGACGTTGATGAGTTCCCAGTTCTGCCTCGCCGTTGCGCTGGCCCAGCAATCATTCAAGGGCAGTGACCTGCGGCGCTTTGACGACCCGCTGATTCAACCGCTCGTGCAAAGAACCTCGGTGCAGACCGACGCCCGGCTCGGCGCGCGCTCGTTTGTGCTGGAGGTCGACCTGGCCAACGGGCAGACGCTGCGGCACGCTTCACATGCCGATGGGGAGCCCTTCAACTGGGACCGGACCGAAGTGCTGGAGAATCTGCACGCGATGCAGGACGAGCTTCCAATCGGTCCGCAGGGGATCGACCGGCTGGCCGAAACCGTTCTCTCGGCGGAACACAGGAACGTCGCCGACATCGTTTCGGCCTGTGTGCTTGCAGGCTAGCCACAATGCTGTTCAGTTTGTCATGCCGGACATGATCCGGCATCCATGGATTGCGGGTGCTGAAACCCCGGACCCGATCCGGGGCCGCAATGACATGGGTAAAGCGAACAGTATTGAAGCTAGCCATTGGGGACCAACTGGCGGCCGCCGTCACCGGCCTGTGTTCCATGCAAGGCGGCCCCGATGGCCCGCCGAGCGTGATGAACTGCGCTGCCTGTGACTACATCACGGGGTACCTGGCCACACTCGGCGTGCTTGCCGCAGTGCAGCGCCGCGCCCGCGAAGGGGGCAGCTGGGAGGTGCGCGCCGCCCTCGCGCAGACCGGCCGCTGGCTGCGCGACCTTGCCGCGCCGCCCGAGATGTCGGCGCCCGTGGATCTGTCGGACCCGGCCGGGTATTTCATCGAAAACGATACGCCGATCGGGCGGTTGCGGCATCCGGGCTCCGCGGTCCGGATGTCCGCCACACCGGCCCGCTGGACCCTGCCCGCAACGCCGGTCGGCCAGCACCTGCCCGTGTGGGGCGCCGCGACTGTCCAGTAGCCCGCCGCAGCGACATGGCCGGTGAACCGGGGGACTCTTGGGCATCCCGACCAGGAACCGCGGGTGATGCAGGATGTACCGCACACCAGGAGCGAACGTGAAGAAAGGGCATCGCATTCAAACCGAAACCGCCCTGCGTGCCTTGCAGGCGTCGCGCGACAGGGGCGTCGAATGGATCTGTTCGCGGATCGGGATCGACGGAAGGCCCGCGGGCGCGGATCGCCTCAATTCGTATTATCGAATTCCATGGAGTCTGGCGGTGGCGGGAAAACGCGACAGCGCCTCTGCTGTCCTGGGCTGGATCGGTCGCAACGCGCTGGACGAACAGGGCGATCTCCGGGCCGGCGCTGCGCGCGAACCGTTCTTGACCGCCATGGCGTCGTATCCACTGCCCCAGATCGCCATCGGGGCCTGGCATCTGGAACAGTACGACGTGGCGAAGAAGGTGATGGCTTTCGTCCGGGCCAATCTGGTTGACCACAAGACCGGCGGCGCATTCTCCGAACGCCCCGAACTGCGTCGCACCGGACGCACCGATTTGCTCGGCACGGCCCAACTCGGTATCGCTGCCTTGACCATCGGCGATGAACCGCTCGCTGACGCCTGCTACCGGTGGATGGCCGAGTTGTACCGGATCCAGCCCAACCTTCCGCGGCGCTTGTTTCCGTGCCGCATCGGCCAGGACCTGCTGACGCTGCCCGATGCCACGCACAACGAGTGGGATGTCATCACGGACTTCCATCGACCGTTCCAGCAGTTCTACAACCCAGGCATCGCAGCTGCGTTCCTGGGCCGGTATGGCGCCTGCAAGAACGATGCGGATGCACTGGCGCTTGCGCGGTCCTACCTGGATCTCACGGTGCGCGGGGCGGCCCTGCAGTTCGACTACAGGGTCAATTCCCAGGCATGCAAATTTGGATGGGGCGCGGCCGTGCTGCTCGACGTCGACCCATCCGATGCGTATGCGCGACATGCGCTGCGAATGGCCACGTGGTTTGTCGACTCGCAATACGAAGACGGCCACTGGGAACCATCAGGATTTCTGGTGCCCAATCCCGATGACGCCGACAACATGCCCAAGACAGCGGAACATGTACTTCACGTTGTGACGTTGACGACAGCGTTGTCGAAGTACGCTGCCCTATGCACATATGCCGCGAACGCCGGCGCGGGCCGCTAGTGGATCGCTGCATACATGATCTTCTCTTCAGTGGCCTCGAGTGCCGAATACTCCTCAACGACTTTGCCCATTCGCTGCACCAGGATGCGGTCCGACAACGCCATGATCTCCGGCAGGTAGGACGAAATCACGACCACCGCCTTGCCTTCGTCGGCGAGCCGATTGATCAGTTCGTGGATTTCCGTGATTGCACCCACATCCACACCGCGTGTCGGTTCGTCGAAGATGATCAGTTCGGGCTCCTGGATCAGTGACTTGGCGATCACCACCTTCTGCTGGTTGCCGCCCGACAGCTCGATCGCCTTTACGTCTTTGCTGATCGCACGGATATTGAGCGACGCAATCCAGTGCGTGCCGACGTCGGACGCCTCGTTGCGCGACACCAGCGACCGCTTGCCCCGGAGCTTGGCGAGCAGACCGAAGTAAATGTTGTTGGCTATCGATTGGGTCTCGAAGAAGCCTTCGACCTTGCGGTCTTCGGTCACGTAAGCAATGCCGTCGCGCACCGCTGCCGCCGGCACGACGTAGCGCACCGGGCGGCCGTTGAGCAACACGTCGCCGCCATGCATGAAGTCGCGCTTGCTGACCCCGGCCACTACCTTGAAGGTCTCGGTGCGCCCGGACCCAACCAGCCCGAACACGCCGGTGATCTGGCCCGCAAATGCCGATAGCGAATTGTTCTTCACCATCGGTGCCATGCGCAGGTTCTGCACCGAAAGCACACGTTTACCTGGCGCCCGAACCGTGGTTTTGCGCTGGCCGTAGAGCGTTTGCGACAGGTCGCGACCAACCATCGCCTGCACGATGCGGGCACGGTCAAAGTTCGCCTTCGCGTCGGTCACCACCAGCTTGCCGTCGCGCAGGATGGTGATGCGGTCGGCCAGCAGCAGTGCTTCCTCCAGCGCGTGCGAGATGAAGATCACCGACACACCGCGCGCCTTGAGGTTGAACACCAGGTCGAAGAAATACTTCTTCTCCTCGGGTGTCAGGCTGGCGGTGGGCTCGTCGAAGATGATGACTTTGGCGTTGTGCAGCACCGCGCGGGCGATCTCGACCATCTGCTTCTTCGCCGCGCCGAGC
>JANLQZ010000552.1:0-2725 GCA_031368125.1 Betaproteobacteria bacterium | reverse complement strand
AGAGCCTGGCGCGCTGCGACCAGAAGTTCGGTGCCGCGATCCGTCGCTACGAGGCGGTTCTTGACCAGCTCAAGACCGAACCGACGCAGGCCGGCCGCGAATGCCGGGAACTGGTCGACGAGATCGTGGCCGACGTGCTTGGGCAGGGCGAATGCTCGATCCTGCTGCTGTCCGAGGGCATAGGAGACCGCACCGGAATGCACCCGGTCAACGTCACCGTACTTTCACTGCTGCTGGGCGACGCGCTGGGCTTGTCGGTCGAGCAACTGCACCATTTGGGCACTGCGGCGTTTTTGCACGACGTCGGCAAGACCGGACTGGCCGAGCGCGTGCGCTCGATGCATGGCAGTCTTTCACCGGCCGACCTCGAAGCTTACCAGGGCCACGTGGCCCATGGCGTGGTGCTCGCCAAGCGCCTGGGGCTTGCGGATGGCGCCACGCGGGCGATGGCCGAACACCATGAGTTGGCGGACGGCAGCGGGTTTCCGCGCCAGATCAAGGGTGACGCGATTTCGATGCCGGGCCGCATCCTGGCGCTCGTGAACCGTTACGAAAACATGTGCAACCCGTCCCCGCGGTCGCCCATCGCGACTCCGCACGAAGCGCTGTCATTGATTTTTTCGCAGTCGCGCGCCCGCTTCGACGCGGCCATCCTGAACGCTTTCATCCGCATGATGGGGGTCTACCCGCCGGGCTCGGTGGTGCAACTGACCAACGACCGCTTCGCACTGGTGGTGTCGGTCAACTCGATGCGCCCCCTGAGGCCGCGCGTGCTGGTACACGATCCGGCCGTCGCGCGGGACCAGGCCCTCGTTCTCGACCTGGAACAACCGGGCGCACCCGGTATCCGGCGCAGCGTCCGGCCAGCGGTCCTGCCCAAGGCCACGATGGACTACTTGTCGCCGCGTCTGCGTATTTGTTATTTCTTCGAACGCGCGGTGCTGTCCCTCCGCACAGCGGGCGGCGCATGAGCAGCGCACGGCCGCCCGACGGTGCTCGGCACCGCAGCTCGCAGGGCGAAGGTACCCCGGTGAGCGGCACCATGCCCTGGACTGCGCTCATCGACAGCTTGATCGAAGCGGTGTGGGTGGTGGACGCCGTGGGGTTTCGCATCATTGCCGTGAACCAGGCCGGGCTCGACCTGGTGGGCCTTGCGCGCGAGGAACTGGTAGGAAAACCGGCCATTGAACTCACGGCGACGCCGGAGGACATGTTCTTTTGGGAGGACGTCGCCGCCGGGTTGACCGAGAGCATTTTTTCGGAGACCCTGGTGCGGGGCGCGGACGGTGTACCGATCCCGGTCGAGCGCCGTGTCAGCCGGGTCTGGCCAGAGGGTGGCGCACCGGTTTTCCTGGTCGGTATGCGCGACCTGCGCCACCAGCGCAATACCGAGAACATGCTCGAGAGCCTGCTTGCGGAGTTGCGCGCCACGCTGGAGTCCACGGCCGACGGGATTCTGGCGATCGATCTCGAAGGCCGGGTCCGCAACTACAACCGGCGCTTCGCCGAGTTGTGGCAGGTGCCCGACCATCTGATGCTCGAGCGCGACGATGCAGCGCTGTTCGCACATCTGGCGTCGATGGTCGAGGATGGCGCCCAATACCAGGCACGACTCGATCAGCTTGCGCAGTTGCCGTTGCTCGAGGCGACCGACGCGCTCAAACTGCGCTCGGGGCGCACGATCGAACGCGTGTCCCGGCCGCAGTACAGCCGGGGCCAACCCAGTGGACGCGTCTTCGCGTTTGGCGATATCAGCCAGCGGATCGACTCCGAAGCCCGCTTGCGGCTGGCTGCCAAGGTGTTCGAGTCCAGTCTCGACGCGGTTTTCATCAGCGGGCCGGACTACCTGTTGCTGGCGGCGAATCCGGCGTGCGAGCGGCTGACCGGGTCGTCGCAGGCGCAGCTGCTGGGCAGCTCGGCACGCGAGATGTTCTACGACCCGCACGATCTCGGCTTCTTTGTGCGCGTGGAGCAGCATCTGCGCGCCGACGGGCTCTGGGAGGGGGAGGTCTGGCGCAAGAGCGAAGGCCGCAGTCCGCGAGCGGTGCAGTTGTCCTGGGTTCTGTTGCGTGGCGAGGCGGGCCATGCGTCGCACAGCATATGTTTTTTCAAGGACCTGACCGAAAAACACGCGGCCCAGCAGCGCATAGAAACGCTGGCCTACCGCGACGTACTTACCGGCCTGCCGAACCGGCTGATGCTGACGCAGCGTGTCGATTTCGCGCTGCGCATGGCCGAGCGCAACGGCGGCCAGTTCGCGGTCTTCTTCCTGGACCTGGACCGTTTCAAGAACATCAACGATTCGATGGGCCACACCTTTGGCGACCGTGTGCTGGTCGAAGTGGCCGATCGCATAAAGCAGTGCCTGCGCGATGTCGACACACTGTGCCGGCTCGGCGGTGATGAGTTCGTGGTATTCCTCCAGCAAGCCGACGCGCACGGTGCCGAGACCGGCGCGCAACGCATCCTCGAGGCGCTGGCCCGCCCGTTCCAGATCGACGGCATGAGTTTCTCGGTTGGCTGCAGCATTGGCGTGGCGCTGTACCCGGAGGACGGCAAGACGCTCGACGAGTTGATCCAGTATGCGGACATCGCGATGTACCGCGTCAAGGAACGCGGGCGCGGGAATTTCCGCTTTTACCAGCCGCAGATGAACGTCGATGTGTTGTCGCGCATGAAAATGGACCATGCCATGCGCCTGGCCATGCAGCAGGGGCGCTTCAGG
>JANLQZ010000518.1:0-2164 GCA_031368125.1 Betaproteobacteria bacterium | reverse complement strand
GCGCGTTACACCGTGGTCCGCTCGCTCACCGGCCGCGAGTCGATCGTTCCCAACGAGATGTTCATCGTCAACCGGGTCGAGAACCTTTCGCTCAGCGACCGGCACCTGTGGCAGTCGAGTGTGCTGACGGTCGCCTACGACAGCGATGTGGAACTGGTGATGCGGGTTCTGGAGGCCGCCACGCTGCAGCAGGAGCGGGTGCTGCGCGACCCGGCGCCGCATGTGGCGTTGTCGGCTTTTGGTGTGGATGGCCTGGAGTTCACCGTGGGTTACTGGATCGCCGACCCGGAAAACGGCCAGCTCAACCTGCGCTCGTGCGTGAACCTGGCGATCCTGCGCGCCCTGCGCGAGCACGGCATCCGAATTCCGCCACCACAGCGGCCCACGGAGGTGGTGGCGCCGCCGGCGGCACTACACTAATGAGTCATTCTTGCGGCAACTTAATTTGCGCCCCTGTCTCCAACGTTCTACATTTGTTGGGCCGACGCCGAATTGACCCAGGCTACCGACTTCCGATGACCCACCGTCGTGCTCGGGAGAACCGCACAGCACAACGAGTCCAACATCCATAGCCTGAGGCAGTCAAAATAGACCGTGCTGCTAAACAATTTGCTGGACGCTATCAGATACACCGTGTGCATAACAACCCAATTTCAGACTTCCATCAACTCGCAGCCCTTCCTGGACTTGCCCGATCACACAGGAAGTCTGGATATGGGCAAACGCATGAGATTAACGGCGGCACCCGCCGAGGGCGGCTTTAACGAGAAACTGGCCGCGCTGCGCAAGGCCGCGGGCTTTGCGCAGGTGGAACTGGCCGCGGCGCTGGAGATTTCTCAGCGCATGGTGGCGTATTACGAGAGCCCGGGGGCCACGCCGCCGGCGCACTTGCTGCCCGCGATCGCGCAGGCGCTGGGGGTATCTATCGATGCGCTGTATGGCCGCAGCGCCCCAGCGCGCAAGCTGGCCAAGCAGGAGGGCGACAGCCGGCTGCGCCGGCGCCTGCTGGCGGTGGAGAAGCTGGGCACCACCGAGAAGCGCCAGGTGTTGCAGCTCATCGACGCATTCATCGAGCGCGGGCAGCTGAAACGCAAGATGGAGAGCCGCGCTTGAGCACGGGCGACAATGGCGGCGCGCAACTGGAGTTCACATGGGACCCGATCAAGGCGCAGTCCAGTATCGCCAAGCACGGCGTGTCCTTCGGGCAGGCGGCCACCGTGCTGCTCGATGCGCTGGCGCTGACCGTCTTCGATGCCGCGCACAGCCAAGGCGAGGAGCGTTGGTTTACGCTGGGCATGTCCAGCGTTGGCAAGTTGCTGGCGGTGTCCCACACCTACCAGCACACCGGGCCGATCGATGTGAGGGTGCGCATAATTTCAGCGCGCGAGGCAACCAGGCGCGAACGCCAGCAGTATGAGAATGAACCCCGATAGGTGAACACCATGAATGCACAAACCAAGCACGACGATGACGACATGCCCGCCGAGATCGACTTCTCCGGCGCCCGGCGTGGTCAGTTCTACCAGGCCGGTGCGCAGCTCAATTTACCGGTGTATCTGGAGCAGCAGGTACAGGCTACCCTGGCCGCACTGGCCAGTGCCAAGGGCGTGGACTTCTCAGCACTCGTCAATGACCTGCTCAAGAAGGATATCGAGCTCATCGAGATGGCGAGGTAACGGGGGCGCGCGGCATGTGTCATTGCAAGACCTGACACCGGCGCCCGACACTTCGGCGCTACCGCAATTCGAGAACCAAGTGTGCGGCGGAACGCGTGCCCTCACGTCCAAAAGAAAGCGACCAAAAAACAAATCGCAAGGGCCACTTGAAAAACAATAGCAGCGACACCGTCAAGGTTTACGCGCCGATCGGGGGAATTGCCCCCGAGATTGTTTTGACGAACGAGGAACGAGCCGAGTTGACCAAACTGGTTCGCTCCAAACTGACCAGCGTCAGGTTGGCACAGCGCGCATGCATCGTGTTGCTGGCCGCGAAGGGGCGCCAAAGCAAGGACATTGCCACCGAGTTGGAGATCGGGCGAGTGCAGGTTTCGCGCTGGCGCGAACGCTATGCCAAAGCGCGGCTTGCGGGCATTGAGCGCGACCTGCCGCGCGGTGCGCCGCCAGCGACTGTCGACGTGGCGCGCTTGGTGAATCTGACTACCCAG
>JANLQZ010000509.1:0-1667 GCA_031368125.1 Betaproteobacteria bacterium | reverse complement strand
GGCCGTGACGCGGTATGCAGCCGATCCGAGTGTTTTGTTCATCCTGGGCCCGACCACGGCGCCGGAAGCCATCCCTTCTGCAGGCGTGGCCAACGACGCCAAGATCGGCATGAAGGCCATGACCAACGCCGTTGCCCTGCTCACCGCGGGCCCCTGGGGTTTCATCTCAGCGCAACCCGGGACTGTCACCATGCCGCCGCTGGGTGACTACGCGTTGAACGTTGCCAAGGTCAAGTCTTGCGCCACGGTGCGTTTCTCGGACAACGAGGCCTACGTGGATCTTGAGAAGGCGTTCGTCGAGTACACCGAGAAGCGCGGCATGAAGTTTGTCGAGCGCGCCGGAATCAAGACGGCCGACTCGGATTTCTCGACCATCGCCACCCGCATCGTCGCCTCCAAGCCCGATTGCGTCGTGCTGTTCACGCTGGGGCCGAGCGGCGCCAATATGGCCATCCAGTTGAAGCAGGCCGGGCTTCCGGCCAGCGTCAAGCTGCTGGGCCAATCGGGTCTTTCCTCGCCGCAACTGATCGAGATTGGCGGTGCTGCGGTCGAAGGCCTGGTCTTCGGTTCGGACTGGCTGCCCGGTGGCAGTTCGCCGGCAGGCAACGCATTTGCCGCTGCGTACAAGGCCAAGACCGGCAAGGACGCAGACAACTGGGCGGCGCTCGGTTACAGCTACATGACGGTCGTGGCCACTGCGATCAAGAACGCCGGCCCCAACCCGACACGTGAGTCCATCCGTGATGCCCTGACCAAGACCAAGGATGTGCCGGTCGTAGTCGGTTCGGGCAAGTACAGCTATGTGGACCGTATCCCGAACTACGGGGCGACCTTCCTGATGGTGAAGAACGGCGCGTTCGTCGTAGCACCCCAGTAAACGCACCGCTGAAGGCCGCTGGCACTAACAGTCCGCCGGCCATTTTCCGACAGGGCGGAACACCATGATCGCGCAGCAAGTCTTGAACGGGCTCGTCCTGGGCGGCGTGTATGCGCTGTTCGCGCTCGGCTTCACCCTGATCTTCGGCATCCACCGCATCATGAACATGGCGCATGGCGCGGTGTTCATGTCGGGCGCCTTCATCGGTCTGTATACGGTGCGCGCCGGCATGCCGATCTGGGTCGCCCTGCCGGTCGCCATGGTCGGCGCCGGCCTGATTTCCATCATCGTCGAGGTCATCGCCTTCAAGCCCTTGCGCAAGCTTGCGCTGGCCGATGCCGAACTGGCGTCGATCATTTCCAGCATCGGGACCGGGCTGATCATCCTGAGCATCGGGCAGTACGTGTCCAAAACCGAAACCATGCGTTTCCCGTTTGGCACGGTGTCGGCCGAGGCGATCCAGATCATCGGCCTGCGTGTGACCATGCTGCAGTTGCTGATGCTCGGCGTCGCGGTTCTGATGGTGGCGTTGCTGGCCTACTACCTGTACCGCACTCCGCAGGGGCGCCAGATCCGCGCTGTCGCGGGCAACTACCGGGCCGCACAACTGCTGGGCGTCAACCCCAACGCGATCTTCTACCAGACCTTTTTCCTGTCCGGCGCGCTCGCCGGCGCCGCCGGCGTGATGGTCGGGCTGGCGTTCAATGCCGTGCAGTTCCTGATGGGCGAACCGTTCCTGCTGAAGGCGTTCGTCGCCATCATTCTCGGAGGCCTGGGCAGCGTGCCGGGC
>JANLQZ010000483.1:0-4524 GCA_031368125.1 Betaproteobacteria bacterium | reverse complement strand
GCGGTCGTTGGTTTGCAGGCCGTATGGCCACATCCTGGGCGAGCGCGCCGGGCATGCGCACCGGGACGGACGGCTTGACGACGAAGCCGTGGACTCCGTTTGCCCGGTCCGCCATGCGCTTGACCGGGGACGTGGGTCGGTAGTGAATGGGCGCAGGGTCTATTCGCGATTGCCACAACGCTCGCGCGCCAGCCAGGTCGTTGACGCAGCGGCGCCGGCACACCAGGAGCAGTCGCTCGCGCGTGACACGGAGCACAGTCACTGCCGGCCCGCGGCCCTGCCAACCAAGGTGGCGAGCCGCTACCAGGGCAAACCAACGACCGCAATGGGCCGCAAGCAGGCAATCAAAGACCCCGCAGGTCTCGCGCGTGGTGGGTGACGCGCAGAGCGAAACAGAAACTAAGATGTTCCTTTTTTGGCGCAACAACCCATGAGAATCGAAAGCATCGCGGCGCATGCGGCGTACACGCCTGAACGCGCCCCTGAAACAGCAGCGGCGCTGATCGGCCAGCACCCTGGGGATGGACCGCAGCTGACACCACCCGTCGTGCGCGGCAAGGCATCTGCGGTTGCAGACCGGGATGGGTGCGGTCAGCCACGCCGGGCCGGCCGCGCATGATTTTTCCGCCGACACCGGAAGGCCTGGCCCTGGGTCTGGGAACGGCGCCGCTGGGCAACCTGTTTTCGGCGCTTTCCGATGGCGCCGCGCACGAGGTGTTGTCGGCGGCCATCGGCACCGGTTGCCGCAGTTTCGACACGGCGCCACATTACGGCAACGGATTGAGCGAACACCGCGTCGGGCGCGCCTTGCGGGTCCTGCGCCGCGACGAATTCGTGCTCTCGACCAAAGTCGGGCGCTTGCTGGTTCCCGACGCGGCCGCGCCGCGCGACCAGAATGGTTATGTGGCGGTGCTGCCATTCGTGCAGGCATGGGACTATTCGGCGGCGGGCGTGCGGCGCAGCGTCGAAGACAGCTTGCAGCGGCTCGGGCTGGCGCGGCTGGATGCGGTCTTCGTGCACGATTGCGACGCATCGGTGCACGGGTCGGGGTATCCGCGGGTGCTGCGGCAGGTGGTGCAGGAAGCGCTGCCCGAATTGCGACGTTTGCAACGCGAGGGCCTGGTGCGCCAGGTCGGGCTGGGCGTGAACGACGTGCAGGTGTGCCTCGATGTGTTGCGGCAGGCCGATCTCGATTGCCTGCTGCTGGCCGGGCGTTACAGCCTGATCGACCACGCCGCCTTGCCGGAACTGCTGCCCTTGTGTCTGCAGCGCGGCGTGTCTATTGCGCTGGGTGGCGTCTTCAACTCTGGCATCCTCGCCACGGGCGTGCGGCAGCACGCGGGGGCCCGCTTCGACTATGCCCCGGCGGCGCAGGTGTGGATCGACCGGGTGGCTGCCATCGAGCAGGTGTGCGAGCAGTTCGGCGTTCCCCTTCGCGCTGCCGCACTGCAGTTTCCGCTGGCCCATCCAGCGATCGAGATCGTGCTGGTCGGCGTACAGGAAGTCGCGCATTGGCAGGATGCGGTGGCCATGCTGCGCCACCCGATCGACACGCGGTTCTGGGTTGCACTGCGTGCGCGAGGCTGGATCGCGCCCGCGGCGCCAACCCCCGGGTGAGCAGCCATGATCGATGCGCACTTCCACATCTGGCAACTGGCACGGGGTGACTATGGCTGGCTGACGCCGGCGCTGGGCCCGATCTACCGCGACGTGGCGCTGGACGATTGGCGGCGTGCCAGTGCCGCAGGCGGCATCACCGGCGGCATCCTGGTACAGGCGGCCGCCACCGAAGCCGAGACACGTTTCCTGTTGCGGCAGGCCCGCGACGCCGCGGACGTGCTTGGTGTGGTGGGCTGGGTCGACCTGCTGGCGCCGGATGCCGCGCGCCGGGTCGAGGCGCTGGCACGCGAGCCCAAACTGGTGGGCCTGCGGCCGATGTTGCAGGACATCGCCGACCCCGACTGGATACTGCAGGACGCGGCGCAGCCTGCCTTGCAGGCCATGGCCGACCGCGGCCTGAGCTTCGATGCACTCATCAAGCCGGTGCACCTGTCACGCATTCTCGCGCTGGCGCGGCGGTTGCCCGGCCTGCGGATAGTGGTCGACCATGGTGCCAAGCCCGATATTGCGAATCGCCAATGGCAGGACTGGGCGTCGGGCATCGCGCAACTGGGTCGGATGCCGCAGCTTTTCTGCAAGTTGTCCGGTCTGTGGACCGAGGCACGGCCGGGGGCCGACGCGGCGGTGCTGGAACCTTATGTCCGCCATCTGGTGGCCTGTTTCGGCCCCGGCAAATTACTTTGGGGCAGCGATTGGCCGGTGCTGGAAATGGCCGCTACCTATGGGGCATGGCAACGGTTGGCGGCGGACCTGGTTGCCACCGACCAGCATGGCTTGGTGTTCGGCCATTCCGCGCGGCAGGCTTACCAACTGGGGTGAAAGCGGTTGCCGGGTGGCGGCACGGCCGCCCGGACTTGGTAGGATGGCGGAAATCCAACAAGGTGTCGCCATGAACGCTCCCCTGCACAAGGAATTCCCGGCCGGTCTCCTGAACGATGCACAGGCTCTTGCACAGGCCAGCGCGCAATGGGACGGCGACATCGTGGAGCGGCTCAAGGAATACATCCGGATTCCCGCCAAGTCCCCGGGCTTCGACGCCAGCTGGGCGCAACACGGCCATATAGAAGCGGTAATGCGCAACGCCGCGGCGTGGGTCGAGGCGCAGAAGGTGGCCGGGCTGAGGTTGGAGGTGGTGCGCCTCGAGGGCCGCACACCGGTGCTTTTCTTCGAAGTCGCCGCGACCAGGGCCGCATCGACGCAGACGGTATTGATGTACGGCCACCTCGACAAGCAACCCGAGTTCACTGGCTGGCGCAAGGACCTCGGGCCATGGACTCCAAAATACGAGGACGGCAAGCTGTACGGTCGGGGCGGCGCCGATGACGGTTATGCGGTGTACGCCAGCGTCGCCGCGATACAGGCGCTGCAGGCGCAGGGTATTGCGCATCCGCGCATCGTCGGCCTGGTCGAGACCTGCGAAGAGAGCGGCTCCTACGACCTGCTGCCCTATATCGATGCCTTGCGGACTCGCCTGGGTGACGTGTCGCTGGTGGTTTGCCTCGACTCCGGCGCCGGCAACTACGACCAGTTGTGGCTGACCACCAGCCTGCGCGGCATGGCCAGTGGCACCCTCAAGGTCGAGGTATTGACCGAGGGCATCCACTCCGGCGACGCATCCGGGCTGGTGCCGTCGAGTTTTCGCATCATGCGCCATGTGCTCGACCGCCTGGAAGACAGCGCGAGCGGGCGCCTGTTGCCCGCAAGTTTCCATTGCGAGGTGCCGGCCGACCGCCTGGCGCAGGCGCAGGCGACGGCAGCCATCCTGGGCGAAGAGGTGACGCGGCGCTTTCCCTGGGCACATTACGACTGCGGTGGCGCCACCACTTCGGTGTTGCCCACCACCGCCGACCCGGTGCAGGCGCTGTTGAACCGCACCTGGACCCCAACGCTCAGCGTCACCGGTGCCGAAGGTTTTCCGGCGCTGGCCGACGCCGGCAATGTGTTGCGTCCCTACACCGCATTCAAGCTCAGCCTGCGCCTGCCCCCGCTGGTGGATGCCGCGCGGGCGGTACAGGAGATGAAGTTACTGCTGGAAGACAACGCGCCCTACCAGGCGCGGGTCACGTTCGAGAGCAATGGCGGCGCGACCGGCTGGAACGCTCCGCCGATCCTGCCCTGGTTCGAGCGCGCCTTGAACGACGCATCGCAGGCGCACTTTGGCGCGCCGGTTGGCTTCATCGGCCAAGGGGGCACGATTCCTTTGATGAGCATGCTGGCACATGGATTTCCGCTCGCCCAGATGATGGTGTGCGGAGTCCTTGGCCCCAAAAGCAACGCCCACGGCCCGAACGAGTTCCTGCATGTGCCCTACGCAAAGAAGCTGACCGCGGCCGTTGCCAGGGTGATCGCCCAGGCGCCATGAGTCGCCGGGCCAATCCCAAGGCGAGTTGCGCCGCGGTGCACCGCGCGAAGGTATACCGGTGAGGCGCCGGGCCGTTCCCAGGACGACAACGAAGTTGCGGCGCAGGCACGCGACGGCGAGTCCTTGAGCCGCGATGGCCGATTCGAATTTCAGCCCGATGACGGCCAGGGACGGCACCAACCTGGTCGTGGTCGACTGGCCGCTGGACAAGGGCCCGGTGCGTGGGGTGGTGCTGGTCGTCCACGGGCTCGGTGAACACGCGTGGCGCTACGACCGCATGGCCGAACGGCTCAACAGCTGGGGCTTTGTCGTCCGGGCCTACGATCAGTACGGGCACGGCGAGTCCATGGGTCCACGCGGCGCATTGCCAAGTGCCAACCGCCTGTTGGAAGATCTGGCCGAGGTGGTGGACGAAACCCGCGCGAGGATGAACGCCAAGACACCGCTGATCATCCTCGGGCACAGCCTGGGTGGGCTGGTGGCGGGGCGTTTTGTGTCGCTCCGGATGCGATCGATCCAGGCCTTGATCATGTCCTCGCCGG
>JANLQZ010000467.1:0-2118 GCA_031368125.1 Betaproteobacteria bacterium | reverse complement strand
GCCCGGCCAGCGCGCGCCGGCCGGCCGACACTGGGTCGGGGCGGTACACGCCGCTGTCACGGTGGGCCTGGTAGGCCCAGCGCCAGTCATCGGACAACGCGCCGGCCAATTGCAAACGCATGGCGTCGCGCACCGCATGCACCTGCTGCGGGTCCACTACGGCCAGCTGTTCGGCAATATAGGTCTCGGACGGCAGGGTCAGCACCAGTTCCTTGAACGCCGGGTCCAGGTCGGGGTGGCGCAGGATGGCGCGCATGGCATCCAGGTAGGCGGGCGTCAGCACGGTGTGCGCCGAGCCGGCGGATCCGCCGCGCAGGCAGCCCAGGGCGCAGCGCAGGGCCAGCCGTTGGCCCGCCTCCCACCGGTTGAAAGGGTCGGAGTCACACGCCAGCAGGTGCAGCAACTGCGCGTCGCTGTAGTCGAAGTCGAGCACCACCGGCGCACTGAACCCGCGCAGGATCGACGGCGCCGGCTCGCTGTCCACGTTGATGAAGGTCAGGCTCTGGCTGGGCTGGCTCAGCACCACCGTGCGGGCGCCGGCGCCGGGCAGCGCTTCGTCCGCCAGTTGCAGCGCCAGGTTGCTTCCATCGGTGCCGACCAGGCCCAGGCTGATCGGTATGACGAACGGCTCCTTGGTGTCCTGCCCCGGTGTCGGACTGCAGCTCTGGGACAGTGTCAGCGTGTAGGTGCGCGCCTGCGGGTCGTAAACGGCGCGCGCGCTCACGTGGGGCGTGCCGGCCTGGCTGTACCAGCGTTTGAATGGCACCAGCAGCAGCGCCAGGTCCGACCCGGGATTGGCGTCCGCCTGCGCCTGGGCAAAATCGTCGCAGGTCACGGCGCAGCCGTCGTGGCGCTCGAAATACAGTTTCATGCCGCGCGCAAATCCTTCGCGTCCGACCAGGGTCTGCATCATGCGCACCACCTCGGCGCCTTTCTCGTAGATGGTGACGGTGTAGAAATTGTTGATCTCCACATAACTGTCCGGCCGCACCGGGTGCGCCATCGGCCCCGCGTCTTCGGGGAACTGGGCCGTGCGCAGCACACGCACGTCCTCGATGCGCTTGACGGCGCGCGCCGACGCCTCGTGGCACAGGTCCTGCGAGAACTCCTGGTCCCGGAACACGGTCAGGCCTTCCTTGAGGCTGAGCTGGAACCAGTCCCGGCAGGTGACACGGTTGCCGGTCCAGTTGTGGAAATACTCGTGCCCGACCACCGACTCGATGTTGGCGAAGTCGGTGTCGGTGGCGGTCGCCTGGCTCGCCAGAACATACTTGGTGTTGAAGATGTTGAGGCCCTTGTTTTCCATGGCGCCCATGTTGAAGTCGCTGGTGGCGACCACCATGAAGCGCTCCAGGTCCAGCGACAGACCGAACCGCGCTTCGTCCCAGGCAATCGACGCCATCAGCGAATGCATCGCATGTTCGGTCTTCTCCATGTCACCGCGGCGCACGTAGATCTCCAGCAGGTGTTCCCGTCCAGCGCGTGAAATGATGCGTTGCTGGCGACACACCAGTGGGCCGGCCACCAGCGCGAACAGGTAACACGGTTTGCGGTGCGGGTCCACCCAGCGCGCGAAATGCCGGGCCTGGTTGCCCTCGGCCGGCAGGTCGCCGTGCTCGACCAGGTTGCCGTTGGACAACAACACCGGATAGGCAGCCTTGTCGGCGCGCAGTGTGACGCTGTACGTGGCCATCACATCGGGGCGGTCGAGGAAGTAGGTGATGCGCCTGAAACCTTCGGCCTCGCACTGGGTGAAGAACGACTCGTTGCTGACGTACAGGCCGGTCAGCTTGGTGTTTTTAGCCGGTGCGCAGGTGGTGAAGATTTCGAGATCGAAGCTGCCATCGGCTGGCAGATTGTCGAGCACCAGCTTGCCGCCGTCGATCTTGAACGAGGCGCCAGCGCCATTGACCAGCACCCGAGCCAGGTTGAGTTCCTCGCCGTCCAGCCGCAGCGGCTGTGCCGCCACGTCCGGGTTGCGGCGCAAGCGCATCTTGTTGAGCACGCGGGTCTTGGCCGGGTCGAGGTCGAAGCACAGGTCGACGCTGTCGATCCAGTAGGCCGGGGCCTGGTAGTCGGCGCGCTGGATGCTGATCGCCTGTCCTTGTCCGTCACGTG
>JANLQZ010000463.1:0-2334 GCA_031368125.1 Betaproteobacteria bacterium | reverse complement strand
GCCGGTGACCAGGCAGTTGCTCTTGAGCAGGTTGCTGGTCAGCACTTCATGCACCGGCTGCTCGTCGAACACCGCGCTCAACAGCTCCGGCGCCGGCGTGTAGCGGGTGCATTCGATGTCCAGCCGGTCCAGGCAAAGGCCCTCGAGTTCGTGCACCGTCTCGCGCTCGAACGACTCAGGCGCCATGATCTTCACGCCCACGCCCGACTGCATGGCCGGGGCGCCGCGCCAGACCGCCTCGCTGAGGTCGGCGCGCAGGCGCGCCTGCACCTGCGCTGCGTCGTCGAAGCGGGTGTTGTTGAAGCTGCCCAGGTACAACTTGAAGGACTTGCTCTCGACGATGTTGCGCGACTCGCAGGGCACCGTGAAATGGCCCAGCGCGACCTGCGGTTTGCCGCGCCGGTTGAGCCAGCCGAGTTCGAACGCCGTCCATAGGTCGGAGCCCATGAACGGCGCCGTCGCACCGACACCGATCTCGCGCCGCTTTTCGGCGCGCGCGATCGGGAACAGCAACGCAGCGTCGTACTGGTCGGCATAACCCGACACCTTGCCGAGCTGGGATTGTTCGGGCGTGTTCATGTATGGGCAGGCCGGCGCTCGGTCGCTCGGCTCAGCTGTGCGCGACCATGAACGGCTGCATGTGCGGCAGCAGCTGTTGCACCACCCCGGGTGCGAGGTCGTGCCCCATGCCCTCGATGCCCACCATCTTCGCGCCCGTGATGCGGCGCGCGGTGTCTTGGCCGCAGGGGTACGGCACCAGCGGGTCGGCATGGCCGTGCAGCACCAGCGTCGGCCGCCGGATCCGCGCCAGCTCGGCGGCGCGGTCGCTGTCGGAGGCGATGGCAACCATCTGGCGCAGTGTGCCCATGGGATGGAAGCTGCGCGTGACGGCCTTCAGGATACGTTCCTTCAACTCCGCCTCCGGTATCGGAAAACCCGGGCTGCCGATGGTCTTGTAGAGCTTGAGGTAATGCGCCAGCACGTCGTCTTGCGCGCTGCTGGCTGGGCGCCCGAACAGGACGCGCATGACCCTGGGCTTGGCCTCGGGCAGTCCGCGCGCGCCGCTCGAACTCATGATGCTGGTCAGGCTGGCCACGCGCTCGGGCGCCGCCAGCGCGACGCGCTGCGCGATCATGCCGCCCATGCTGACACCCACCACGTGCGCCTTGTCGATGCCCAATGCGTCGAGCACACCGACCGAGTCGGCGGCCATGTCCTTGAGGCTGTAGGGCGAGCGCACCGGCAGCCCGGCCTTGACCTTGAGGAACGCCCACAGCAGGTTCGGCGTGCCCAGGTGGTCGAAATGCTGCGACAGGCCGATGTCGCGGTTGTCATGGCGGATGACGCGGTAACCCGCGTCGACCAGGCCCTGCACCAGCGCCGGCGGCCAGGCGACCAGTTGCATGCCCAGCCCCATGATCAGCAGCACCACCGGCCGCGGCGGCGCGTCCGCGCTGCCCGCGCCGGTGTCTTCCACCTCGATATCGATGCCGTTGGCCTTGATCTTCATGTTGTCCTTAGGGTGAGGGTGGGCGCCGGGGTGGGCGCCGGTACCCGGGATGGGGCCGGTCGGCGGATTGCCGCAGCAGCGGCGGCTACCCGCCGTCGTGCCGGCGCCCGTTGTGCCCGGCCCGGCCCGGCTCTGCACTCAGGTGGGGATTTTGCGGCGAAAAACCAGTCGGTCGGGGGTGGATGCTGTCGCGTCCAGGACATAACCCTCTTCGCCGAAGGCGTGCAGCTGTTTGGGCGTGCCCGCGCGCCGGGTGACGGCGTAACGCGCCATCAGCCCGCGCGCGCGTTTGGCCATGAAGCCAATCACCTTGCGCTGGCCGTTGGTCCGGGGCTCAGGTTAGTCGAGCGATTCGGCCGGCGACAACAGCAGCAGCATGCAGGCGACGGTTATTTCAGGTCGCCAGCCAGCGACGCGAGCGTCTCCGGCGCGATCGCCGTATGCGCCGGATAGTTGGTATGGTCGCAACCGAGCTTGACACCGGCGCCGGCCTTCACGGCGGCACACATGACCGGCGTGAGCTCGAAACGCACGAAGTGCACGGCCGAGGTCTTTTCGTCGTTCTCGCGGTCCAGGTCTTCGTCGGCAAAGGCGTAGACACGCGGCTGCCCTTCGACCTCGACGAACATGCGGTCCTCGACGCCGATCAGGCGCGCGAGCTCGCGTTTGCGTTCGTTCACGTCTGGGTACTCGATCAGCATCGTGGCCTTCCAGTTGCTGCCGTCGGGCATCAGGGGCGCGTAGGCGTCGATCTCCTGCCGTATGCCTTCTTCCTCGAAGATCTTCTCGATCCGCAGCATCTCCTGGATCTGGTAGCGGATCGT
>JANLQZ010000408.1:0-2402 GCA_031368125.1 Betaproteobacteria bacterium | reverse complement strand
GCGATCAGCGGGAGTTGCCGCAACGCGGCCGCAAACCTGGCCTGGTTCGCGACCAGCGCTGTTCGATCCGGGTCGGTGGACTTGTTCACAGGATGGCAAACACCGAGTTGCTGCGGGGCATCGGGGCGACGGCACCAAAACCCTGGATCGCCAGCGCGGCTGCGGCGTTGGCGTAGTAGGCGGCGCGGAACACGTCGTCGTCCTTGGCCAAACGGGCCAGCAGATTGCCGCAAAAACAATCGCCGGCGCCGGTCGCGTCGCGTACCGTGACGCGCCGCGCCGCGAGATGCTCGCGCTGCTGGCCGTCGCTTACCAGCGCACCCTCGGGACCCATCTTGAGTACCACCGTGGCTGCGCCGTGTGCATGGCCCCAGTCCACGATGCTGTGCGGGTCGCGCAGGCCCGCTAGCGCGACCATGTCCTCGAGGCTGGGCAGGAACAGGTCGCACATCGCCAGCGCCTGCTTGATGCAGGCCTGCGCCCGCGCCAGCGGCCACAACTTGAGCCGCAGGTTGGCATCGAACGACACCTGCGTGCCGGCTTCGCGTGCCAGCGCCATGGCCTCGAAACCGGTGTCGCAGGCGCCCGCGGAGATGGCCAGCGAGATACCCGACAAATGCAGGAAACGCGCATTGCGAATCACGTCGGCCGGCGCGGACGCGAGCCATTGCGGCGTCATGCGGCTGGCGGCCGAATCCGCGCGCCGGTAGCTGAACTCGTGGCTCAAGCTGCCGTGGGTCACGAAATAGATGCCGGTATGGCTGGCGCTGGCGGTGGTCACGCCGGCCGTATTCACGCCTTCCTGGGCCCACAGCTGCAGCAGGGAACGGCCGAAGGAGTCGCCGCCGACCCGTGTCAGGTAGGCGGCATGGGCACCGGCACGTGCGGCTGCGATCACGACATTGCTGGTGTCGCCGCCAAAACCCTGCAGGTACTGCGGCTGGCCGGGCGCGGTCTGGTTGAACTCGACCATGCCTCTCCGAGGGCGACGACATCGATGCTGCGTTCGTGCATTCAGGCTCCCCCATATCAAAACCTCGTCCGGCATGGAAAAACGAAGTGGCCACCGCAGTGCGCGGCCCGTTGCCGGTACACGCCCGTGCGACCGGGACGCGGCTGATTTTCAGTGATTGTCGCGTGGAACAAAAGCCCCGCGCCGGCCCACCAGGAAATCCAGGTCCGCGCCTTCGTCGGCCTGCAGCACGTGGTCGATATAGAGTTTCCAGTAGCCGGACGACATGGCCGGGGCGGGCGCGCGCCATTCGGCCAGGCGGCGCGCGAGTTCCTGCTCGGTCACGTGCAGGTGGATCCTGCGATTGGGCACATCGAGTTCGATCATGTCGCCGTTGCGCACCACCGCCAGCGGGCCGCCGGCGGCGGCTTCAGGCGCGGTGTGCAGCACCACCGTGCCGTAGGCGGTGCCGCTCATGCGCCCGTCGCAGATGCGCACCATGTCGGTGATGCCCTTGCGCAAGACCTTGGGCGGCAGCGGCATGTTGCTGACCTCGGCCATGCCGGGGTAACCCTTGGGCCCGCAGTTCTTCAGAACCATGACGCAGTTTTCGTCGATATCGAGGCTTTCGTCGTCGATGCGGGCGTGAAAGTCCTCGATGTGCTCGAACACCACGGCCCGTCCCGTGTGCACCATCAGCCTGGGCGTCGCCGCGCTGGGTTTGATCACGGCGCCGCGCGGCGCCAGGTTGCCACGCAGCACGGCGATGCCGGCCTTGTCCTTGAATGGCGCCCCCAGCGGCATGATCACTTCGGTGTTGTAGTTCTGCGCGTCGGCGATGTTCTCGCCCACGGTCTTCCCGTTGGCGGTGATTGCGCCGGTGTGCAGGTGCGTGGCAATTTCCTTCATCACCACAGGCAGACCGCCGGCATAACAGAAGTCTTCCATCAGGTACTTGCCTGAAGGCTGCAGATTGACCAGGCAAGGCAGTTCGCTGGCCAGGCGGTCGAAATCCTCGATGGTCAGCTTCACGCCGATGCGTCCGGCCATCGCAATCAGGTGGATCACCGCGTTGGTCGAGCCGCCGATCGCGGCCAGGGTCTTGATCGCGTTCTCGAACGCCTCGCGCGTCAGAATGGTCGACAGCTTCTGGTCTTCGTGCACCATCGCCACCACCCGGCGGCCGGCCATGCGCGCCAGCACGTTGCGCCTGCCGTCGACGGCCGGATACGCCGCGTTGCCCGGCAGTCCGATGCCCAGCGCTTCGACCATGCTGGCCATCGTGCTGGCCGTGCCCATGGTCATGCAATGGCCGTGGCTGCGGTGCATGCAGCTCTCGGCCTCGAAGAAATCCTGCAGCTTGAGTGTGCCGGCGCGCACCTGCTCGCTCATGCTCCACACGCCGGTGCCCGAACCGAGTTCCTGGCCGCGCCATTTGCCATTGAGCATC
>JANLQZ010000856.1:0-3938 GCA_031368125.1 Betaproteobacteria bacterium | reverse complement strand
TTTTTTACCATGGCAGTCAGCCCGCAAGCGCCCGGCGGCGCACCAGATGCCCGACATCGTCCATCACCTCCTGCAGCGTAGCAATGGCGCGGCCCAGGCGGGTCGGCGACTTGGCAGGCGCGCAAAGATGGGCCTTCGGGTCGTCGAGCGCATCGTGGTCCAGGTGCACTCCGTGGCGCCTGAGTTTTGCCGACAGGTCGCTCTTGCGCGAGCGCAGCAACTGACGGGTCTGCTGGTAGGCGTGTTCCGCCAGATGGCGGCGCTGCGAGTAGCCGAATGTGTTGGCCAGGTACAACTCGGGGTCGCGGTGGTCCGGCTCGATCAGGATGATGTCGGTGTCGGGGTAATTGCGCTCGTACTGCTTCATTCCGAGTTCCATGCGCGAGTGGATCATCGAGCGAAAGGTCTGGCTCAGGACGGCGGGCAAGCCCCCGTCCACGATGCTCGGGATCTTGCGTTTTTCCTTGGACAGCCCGCGCTGCATGACCTTGGGCACCAACGGCACGGTGGCGTCGAACGGCACCAGCGGGTTCAGGCACAACATCAGGTCTACGCCCTGGTCAAGCGCGACCGAGGCGTGCATGGTCTTCTTGAGTGCACCGTCCACGTAATACTGGTCTTCGATCTCGACCGGCGGAAACAGCCCCGGCAGGGCCGAACTGGCCTGCACCGCCTGCGAGATCGGAATATGGTCCCAGCCAGGGCGCCCGAATGGCGCGGCCTCGCCGGTGTCCAGGTTGGTGGCCACCAAGGTAAGCCGGGTCTTCAGTTGCCGGAAATCGTTGGTGAATCCCTCCCGTGCGAACATCTTGGCCAACTCGACGTGGATCTTGTGGTTCGAGAACAATCCCGTCGGCAAGCCTGCGCCGAGGCGCTCGATCACGTGGGTCATCGACTTGCGGCCGACGCTGATGCGCCACAAGGCGCTCGCCAGCAGTCCCGGCAGCATGATGGCGCGGCGCAGGAATTCATGGTAAGCCGGCACCATCAGCCAGGACGGGTCGAACGCATCGGATTTGGAACGGTCGTTCTCGATGAACGAGGCGCACAACGCGCGCGGCGTCATGCCGTTGGCCAAACCGGCGGCGATGAATCCGCCCGCCGATACGCCGACATAGTGGTCCAGTTTGCTGAAGTCCAGCCCGGTCAGGGACTCGTCGAGCGCGCACAGGACGCCGATTTCGTAGATCGCGCCCATCGGCCCGCCACCTGCAAGGGCCAGCGCGATGCGCGGACCGGTCTTGGGCGTCGCGGCGCCGCGTGCCCGATCGGGCTGCGGCGCATGGGTGGAGGCCGAAGTGTCAAGGTCGGGACGGGGACTTGGTTTTCGGGACATGGCTCTAAAGTGTAGATTGGCCGTGGCCAGTGGATTGTTGCGTTGCAGCACCACAACCTGTCGTGCGTTGCCGCAACGGCGCACAGAAAAAAGGCGCCGAAGCGCCCGTGGTTGGATGGCGGCAAGAACAGGAGTCCGTGATGGGCATCCGGTGCCGAACACGCTCAAGCGGACTTGCGCACGGCCTTGCGTTTCACGGCCGGTCTGGTTGCCGCGCTGGCGGCGGTCTTGGCCGCGCGCTTGGCGGTGGCTTTCGGGCCGGCCGCCTTGGCCCCAGCGTGGCTCGCGCTGGACAACTTCTGCACGCTCTTGTTCAACTCATCGATGCGGGCGATCAGCGCATTGACGTCCTTTGCCGAGGGCACGCCGAGTTTGTTCAGGGCCTTGGCGACGCGCTCTTCGAAAATGTTCTCCAGTTTGTCCCAATGGCCGGAGGCCTTGGACGAGATGTCGGTGGCCATGTTGGTCATCTTGCTGGTGGCTTCCGAGATCTTCTCTTCGGCAGCGGCCTGGGTCTTGCGTTGCAGGCTGGTGCCCTCCTTGACCAGCGCCTCGAACGCCCGCGTTCCCTCCGCCTGGGCCTTGGCGAAGGCGCCCAATCCGGCCTGCCAGATTTGCTGTGCGGAGTCCTTCACCGACCCTGTCAGGTGGGCGCCAGGGGCTTTCGTCGTGCCGGGCGCAGCGGGTGTTTCGGGTTTTTGCAGCTTGGTGACCATGGGGGCTCCTGGTGGTTGTGTTGACTGGTGCGCCGTTGCCGTTTTGCTGCCCGGCGCGTCGCAGTACTTTAGCGACCGGCCGATGCCCGGTGTAGGTTGGCACCACTAAAGCGGCCCGGTCGGTGTGTCTCTATGGATTGGACAAGCGCGGGTATCTGCTGAATCGGCGCCACTGGATTATCGGCAAGAATACCCGGAGCGACAACACCCAAAACACCCATCTGGACCGACTGGAGATTTCCCATGCATTATTTCGTGACTGGCGCGACCGGCTTCATTGGCAAACGGCTGGTCAAGAAGCTGCTGGAGCGCAAAGGCGCCGTGGTGCATTTCCTGATTCGAAAAGAGAGCGACAACAAGGTCGCCGCCTTGCGTGAGTTCTGGGGTGCCGCCGTGGCGAGCGCGATTCCTGTCCACGGCGACCTCAGGAGCAAGAAGCTCGGGCTGTCTGCCGACGCCGTCAAGACGCTGAAGGGCAAGATCGACCACTTCTACCACCTCGCCGCGGTGTACGACCTGAGCGCCGACGAGGAAAGCCAGATCGCCGTCAACATCGAAGGCACCCGCAATACCGTGGAGTTGGCCAAGGCGATCGATGCCGGCCACTTTCACCACGTGAGTTCGATTGCCGCGGCCGGCCTGTACGAAGGCGTGTTCCGCGAGGACATGTTCGACGAGGCGGAGAACTACGAACACCCGTATTTCATGACCAAGCACGAAAGCGAGAAGATCGTGCGCAAGGAATGCAAGGTGCCGTGGTCGGTCTACCGGCCGGCCATGGTGGTGGGCGACAGCACGACCGGCGAGATGGACAAGGTCGACGGGCCCTATTACTTCTTCAAGCTGATCCAGCGCATGCGGCAGTTGCTGCCTCCCTGGATGCCGTCGATCGGGCTCGAAGGCGGGCGCATCAACATCGTGCCGGTGGATTTCGTGGTCAATGCGCTCGACACCATCAGCCACAAGCAGGGCATTGCCAAGAAGTGTTATCACCTGGTCGACCCGGTGGGTTACCGGGTCGGTGATGTGCTCGACATCTTCAGCAAGGCGGCCCATGCGCCCAAGATGAACCTGTTTGTCAATGCGGCCCTGCTCGGGTTCATTCCGCGCAGCGTCACCAAGGGCCTGATGGCATTGGCCCCGGTGCGGCGGGTGCGCAACGCGGTGATGAAGGACCTGGGCGTGCCGGCGGACATGTTCACGTTCATCAACTACCCGACACGTTTCGATTGCCGCGAAACCCTGGCCGCGCTCAAGGGAACAGGGGTCGAGTGCCCGAACCTGAAGGACTACGCCTGGCGCCTGTGGGACTACTGGGAGCGCCACCTCGACCCCGACCTGCACATCGACCGCTCCCTGCGTGGCACGGTCGCCGGCAAGGTGGTGCTGGTCACGGGCGGCTCGTCCGGTATCGGCCTGGCCGCGGCCCACAAGTTCGCCGAAGCCGGCGCGACCACCATCATCTGCGGCCGTGATGTGGACAAACTGGAAGAAGCCTGCAAGGAGGCCAAGGCGAACGGCTACAGCTTCGTCGCCTACCCGGCCGACATCGCCGACATGGCCGATTGCGACCGCTTCACCCGGTTGTTGACCGACAACCACGGGGGCGTGGACTTTCTGGTCAACAACGCGGGGCGTTCGATCCGGCGCGCGATCGAGTCGAGCTACGACCGCTTCCACGACTACGAACGCACGATGCAACTCAACTATTTCGGTTGCCTGCGCGTGACGATGGGCATCTTGCCCGGCATGGTGGCCAAGAAGAAGGGCCATGTGGTCAACATCAGCTCGATCGGCGTGCTGACCAACGCCCCGCGTTTCTCGGCCTATGTGGCGTCCAAGGCCGCGCTGGACGCCTGGACGCGGTGTGCGTCGAGCGAGTTCGC